>JAADDR010000036.1 GCA_013153865.1 Chlorobiota bacterium
AAACGAAACACGCGATTACCTTACCATACAATGGGGTGACGGCACGGCATCCGAAATTCCGAGAATTAATATTCGCTATCTTCCGGATGACATACAAAAAAATACTTATGTAATGAACCATACCTTTCCCGGTGCCGGAGTATATGAAATTGTAATGTCTGACCCGAACAGAAACAGAGGCATTGTAAATATACCGGAATCCGTAACGGTTGTTTTTACCGTAAAAACAATACTTAAAATAGACCCCGACATAGGAGCAAATAATACCCCGGTATTATTAAATCCTCCTGTCGACAAAGCTGCTTTAAATCAAATTTTCATTCATAATCCTAATGCATACGACCCCGACGGCGACAGTTTATCCTATAAAATTACCGAATGTTTGGGAAATGACGGATTACCTATACCCGGATTTACTTATCCGGAAGCAAGCCATGACTTGTATGTTGACCCGGTTACGGGCGATTTTGTTTGGGATGCCCCGGTTCAAATCGGCGAATACAATGTTGCCATGCTTATCGAAGAATGGCGTAACGGTATTAAAATAGGCGAAATAGAACGAGATATGCAAATAGAAGTGCAGGAAACGGACAATCACCCTCCGGATATAACGGATCTGCCCGATTACTGCATTACTGCCGGCGATACATTGGAGTTTAACGTAACGGCAACCGACCCCGACGGCGATGACATTACCTTATCGGCAACGGGAGGCGTATTTCAATTTGCCGATAACCCTGCAACTTTTCCGGAAGTTACGGACGCAACTCCCGTAACCGGAAATTTCCGTTGGGAAACACTATGCGGGCATATTCAAAAACAACCTTATAATGTTCTTTTCAGAGCAAGAGACGAAAATCCGGAAGTAGGGCTTACGGCTTACGAAAATGTTATGATTACCGTAGTAGCACCTGCTCCCGAAAACCTTACGGCAACTCCTTCTGCTGATAACGTAACTTTAAATTGGGATAATTACGGTTGTGATAACGCCGTAGGATTCAGAATTTACAGAAAAAACGAACCGTATTCGTATTCGCCCGGCGAATGCGAAACAGGATTGCCCTCTAATTCCGGATATGTTGTTGCGGGATTTGCTTCCGGAGCTTCCGCAACATCTTTTATCGACGATAACAACGGATACGGATTACCGCAAGGATATAACTGGTGTTACAGAATAACGGCAATATTCGACGACGGTGCCGAAAGTTACGTGTCAAACGAAGCTTGCACCGAACTTATAAAAGCCGCACCGATAATTACCGAAACAAGCGTAAATTATACCGACGAAAACAACGGAAGTATCCATCTGAAATGGATACAACCGACGGAATTTGATACCGGAACATATCCCGGACCCTATAAATACATTATAAAATCAAGTTCAGGACAAATATGGGAAAACTTCTCATACACCGGCGAAACTTCCGGTATTACCGATACATCTTTTATCGACACCTTAATTAACACAAAGACCGACGCAAAATCATACGAAATAGGTCTTTACAATCAAAACGGAACGGATTGGGAACTTATCGGCAGTAATTCGCACAGCTCTTCTCTGTTTATCGAAGGTATTCCGGGCGACAGAAAAATGACTGTAAAAGTAAACGATAACACTCCTTGGACAAATTATGCCTACGTTTTATACAGAAAGCAATCAGACGAAAATTGTAATCCCGACTCGACACCTTACGACTCGATTACGACTTTCATCGGAACACAATATACCGACAAAGGTTTGATTAACAACGTCAACTATTGGTATAAAGTTAAAAGTTACGGACAATACGGTTTAAGTTACCTGCCGAAACCCTTAATTAATTATTCGCAGGAAATATGCGTCTCGCCGCAGGATACTGTTCCGCCTTGCCCGGTTAATCTTACTTTGGAGAGCGATTGCGATTTATTTAAAAATTATCTTTCTTGGACTGTCAATACCGAATGTGCTCCGGATATAGACGATTTTCTTATATATTATTCAAATACCGAAGACGGAAAATTAATACTTATTGATACGGTCACGGATAATACGGTAAGAACTTACGTTCATTCTCCGGAAGAATCTCTCGGAGCTTGCTATGTGGTATCGGCAAGAGATTCTGCCGGTAACTATATATCTCCGGAAAATCTTACGAGAGTTTGTATAGACAATTGCGAATATTACGAACTGCCCAACGTTTTTACTCCCAACGGCGACGGCGTAAACGATTTATTCAAGCCGTATCCGTATAAATTTGTCGAAAAAATAGATTTGACCGTTTACAATCGCTGGGGTAACGAAGTTTTTAAAACACAAGACCCGGACATTAACTGGGACGGACGAGATATGACATCCGGAAAAACAGTATCCGACGGTGTTTATTATTATGTGTGCGATGTTTACGAAAAACGACTTTCGGGAATTGAAGTCCGAAATATAGCAGGATTAATTCGTATTTTTGCTGACGACGGAAATACAAATAAACCGTAAAAAAATATTGATGATGAAAACCGTATATATCTTTTTAATCTTTATATTATCATTTTTATCTTTAAATGCTCAGCAAGCGGAAAATATATATCAAAAAGCTTACGCCGAATATTTAATCGGACATTTTGATAAAGCATACTCTGTTTTAAACAAAGAAACATTGCCTGTTTACGGAAAAGATAAATATCTTATGCTTAAAGGAGATATATTGTTTGCAAAGAACAAATTCGATGATGCACTGACATGTTATAAAGAAGCATTTAAACTGAAAAATAAAAAAGCAGGTTTAAAAATTGCGGAAACATATTCCTTGCTCGGGGAACCTTATAAAGCGGCGGAATTTCTTAAATATTATCTTAAATCGCATGATAAAATGCTGCAATCGGAGATTAAGAAAATTCCCGCATTCTCAAAGATGGAAAATACCAAAGCATGGGTTGATTTATGGAAAGAAAAATATTACTCCGGATATGAAACAAAACTCGATGAAGCACGGTATGCCGCATTTACGAAAGAAGATTACGCACTTGCTTTCGATATTGCGGACAAACTTATTATTCGAAATCCCAAAAGGCACAAAGCATACGAACTGAGAGGCGATATATTTATGAAACAAAAAGATTATAAAAGTGCTGCAAACTCATATAAAAAAGCCGCAGAATTAAAAAAACGCAATGCGATTTATAAAACAAAAGCGGCAAATGCTCTTTACCTTGCCGGAAAATATAAACAAGCAGCCGGAATTTACGACGCAATTATAAAGGATAAATTTTACAATCCGCAAATACTGTTGAATAAAGCTCAAAACGAAACAGCATTAAAAAAATATAAACTTGCTTCGCAAGACCTTAATTTATTTCTGTCGTATTTTCCCGAAAATCCTCGCGCCTTATACCTTGCCGGAAAATTAAACCAAATTAACGGCGAATACATAAACGCACTCGAAAATTATAACAATGCAATAAAAAAAGACGGTTCAAAACCCGAATATTTTATCTCTTGTGCCGATACCTACCTGCAAACAAAAACTTACGAATCGGCAATAAAAAATTATTCAATGGCTCTAGATCTCAACCCAAAACTTCCGGAAGTATGGTATAAAAAAGGAATTGCGGAATTAAAATCTTACAAATACAAAGAAGGATGCGAAGACTTAAAAAAAGCAAAATTTCTTAAATACAATAAAGCCGATGATTATATCATTAAATATTGTAAATGATTTTTTTCCGAAAAAAATAATGACTTTTTTTGCATAAAAATAAAACCAAAAATGAAAGAAGACCGAAACGAAATAGACTTACTCGAATTGCTGTTTAAAATCTATTTTTATCTTAAAAAATATGCCGTAATATTGGTTGCAGCTGTTATTGCGGCTGTGCTTGTTACGTTTGCAGCAAATATTTACGACAAAAAAGAATATAAATCGTCAATGATTTTATCCGTAAAACAAGATAACGATTATATGTATGCCGTTACAATGAAAGAAGTGCCCAAAAGATTCGAAAAAAATCCGGCGGAAGCTGTTACCGGTATTATTATGCAGGCAGACAATATCATAAAAAACGGCAATTTCGAAACATTATCCCGCAAAATGAATATCCCTGTCGCAAAATTAAAAGGTTTAAAATCAATAACGGCAGAATATTCGCTCGAAAAAAATTCGGCTCCCGGAAATATCGTAAAAATAAACGCCGAAGCAAATAATACTGAAATATTTGAGATATTGGGTAAAGGAGTATTGAATATGATTGAAGAAAATCCGTTTATAAAAGATAAATACGATAACGATTCCGTTTTTCTTGCGAATGTAATTGCAAACGTCGAAAATAAAATTAAAAAAATAGACAGTCTGCAATCAAAATATCTGAAAACCGGAAATGCCGACGAACTTATTCTTTTTAAAAACGAATCGTTTTTCGGCGAGGCGGTTTCATTGTCGTCGTTAAAAGCAAAACTGCTTAAAGAATTGTCCGATTTGCAACAAGCGCAAATAGTAGAAGACTTTTTTGTTCCCCAAAAAACTTCCGGAAAAAGTTCATTTTTAAAAACATTAATTATTAATATCATAATCTTTCTTTTTTCGGCAGTAATAATTATCTCATTTATAGTTTTTAATCAAAAAGCGAAAGAATATCAAAAAACGAAAAATAAAAATTAACTTTTTATTTTATGGCTTTAAAAGCAATTATCGCATCAGAAAGCCCGGTTAAAAATAAAGCCGTAAAAAAAGCTTTCGGAAAAGTATTCCCCGATACGGATTTTACATTCTTCTCATTTCCGGCAAACTCCGGCGTATCCGACCAACCCGTAAGCAATACCGAAACTTTTAACGGTGCAAAAAACAGAGCGGAAAATGCACGCAAAAAAGATCCCTATGCGGATTTTTATATAGGAATAGAAGGCGGTATAGAAGAAACTGTGTTCGGAACCGAAGCATTTGCATGGGTTTATATCATCTCAGGAAATAAAACGGGTAAAGCTCGTACCGCAACTTTTTTCTTACCCGAAAAAATAACCGATCTACTTAAAAAAGGATACGAACTCGGCGAAGCCGACGATATAGTTTTCAATCAAAAAGATTCAAAAAAGAAAACAGGTGCCGTGGGAATCCTTACTGAAAATATAACTTCCAGAACAAAATATTATTCCGAAGCCGTTATTTTGGCTCTTATACCTTTTATTAATGATGATTTATACTAAATGACAGCAATTGAAATAACGGAGCTCGTTCTTCTCGGTATTTTTACGGGATTTGTTAACACGCTTTCGGGAAGCGGGTCGCTTTTAACACTTCCGTTCCTTATATCTTTGGGATTACCGGCAAATGTTGCAAACGGAACAAACAGAATTGCAATACTGTTGCAAAATATTGTCGGAGTTACAAGTTTTAAAAAACAAAAAGTATTCGAATTTAAAGAAGCCGTTTGGCTTACGATTCCGGCTGTTGCCGGGGCAATTCTCGGTGCTTCTCTTGCCGTAAAAATCAACGACGACATTATGCAAAAAATAATAGCTTCTATTCTTGTTTTAATGTTCTTTTTGTTGATTTTTAACCCTAAAATGTGGCTTAAAGAACAATCCGAAAACCTGAAAACAAAACCGAATGCCTTACAGTTTGTAATATTCTTTGCAATAGGAGTTTACGGCGGTTTTATACAGGCGGGTGTCGGTCTTTTCCTGATAACCGGACTTGTTCTCGGAGCCGGCTTCGACCTCGTTAAAGCAAATGCCGTAAAACTTTTCATAATTCTGTTTTTTACGATTTTTGCTCTCGCAATATTCATATACAACGACAACGTAAATTTCGAATACGGTCTTATTCTTGCCGCCGGAAATATGGCGGGTGCTTTCGTTGCAAGCAAATTTGCCGTCGATTGGGGACCGAAATTTGTCAGATACGTGCTCCTTATCGCTCTGTTTTTTGCTTCGCTCGAACTTTTCGGCGTTTTTGATTATATTTTTAATTAGAATTAAATTGAATACAAACACAAAACATATCGTAACGGAAGAATTCGATAATACGATAAGAGCAACAAACTATATTCCCGGTAAATTCCCCGGTTTAACAACACGTTCGTCGGTTAAAAAAGCAATAAAAAAACAACAATTATTCGTAAACGGAGAAATATGCAAAACCGGAACAATAATAAAAAAAGGTCAGATAATAGAATATGCCGAAAAAGAAATCAAAATAAAAAAACTCTTTAAATTAAAACTGAAAATCATTTACGAAGACGATTTTATCGCACTAATCAATAAACCTCCCGGAATAAGCGTAAGCGGTAATTATTTTAAAACCGTGCAAAATGCTCTGCCTTTTAACATAAAAAAATCAACACAAAAAGACGCATTGACTTTCCCTTTACCCGTGCATCGACTTGACAATCAAACATCAGGATTACTGATTGTCGCAAAAACAAAACAGGCAAGAATAAATCTCGGAAAACAATTCGAAGAAAAAAAAATACTTAAAAAATATAATGCGATAGTAATCGGTAAAACACCGCAAAAAGGGATAATAAACTTTCCCGTTGAAGAAAAATACGCTATTACAAAGTTCGAAACCCTTAGAACAACAAAATCTTTAAGAAACACTTACCTTTCTTTGCTTAATTTATATCCGGAAACCGGAAGAACACATCAAATCAGAATACATTGCGAAAAATCCGGGTTTCCCATTCTCGGAGATAAACTGTACAGCGGAGATTTACCCGTTTTTAAAGGAAAAGGACTTTTTCTGTCTGCAACGGAAATATCTTTTGATCACCCTGTTACCGGTAACTTTTTAACTTTCAAAATAAAATATCCCGAAAAATTCGACAAAATAACAGAACGCGAAGAAAAACGCTTTTACAATAACAACTTTTAAACAGAAATATTAATTATATCTTTGCCGAAGATTTAAATAACGGCTATGATTTCCGTAAATAACATAACCCTGTCTTTCGGAGGAAAAACCCTGCTGAATGACATCTCTTTTGTTATAAACAAAAAAGACAGAATCGGGCTGACCGGAAAAAACGGAGCGGGCAAATCTACTTTACTGAAAATAATTTGCGGAATACAAAAAACTGATTCCGGAGAAGTTTCAATGCCTTCCGGTACAAAAACAGGATACTTGCCCCAGCAAATGACATATCCGGAAGGAAAAACGGTCTTGGAAGAAACTCTTACCGCATTTGAAGATATATTTAAAATTAAAAAACAAATTGACGATTTAAATAAACAACTGGCGGAAAGAACCGACTATAACGAAAAAGAATATTTAAAACTCATAGAACAACTTAACAAAAAAGAAGAACGTTTTCATTTGCTCGGAGGGCATTCGCTTAGAGGCGAAGCAGAAAAAACTCTTAAAGGATTAGGATTCTCGGAGTCGGATTTCGACAGGCAGGTTACAGAATTTAGCGGAGGATGGAGAATGCGTATCGAACTTGCCGAAATATTACTGAAAAAACCGGACTTGCTGCTGCTCGACGAACCCACAAATCATCTTGACATAGAATCAATTCAGTGGCTGGAACAATTACTTATTTCATATCACGGAGCAGTATTGCTTATTTCTCACGACAGACTATTTCTCGATAATATTACAAAAAGAACAATAGAAATATCAGCAGGTAAAATATACGACTACAAAGCACCTTATTCAAAATACGAAAATTTAAGAAATGAACGCATAAAACAACAAATTGCGGCATATGAAAACCAACAAAAAAAGATTAAAGAAACAGAACAATTTATAGAACGTTTCAGAGCAAAAGCGACAAAAGCCGTGCAAGTGCAGTCGCGTATTAAACAACTCGAAAAAATAGAACGCATACAAATCGATAAAACAGATATATCCGACTTAAAATTTAAATTTCCGCCGGCACCGCACTCCGGAGAAATTACGATTGATGCAGAAAACATTACTAAAAAATACGGCGAAAAAACCGTTCTCGACAATATCTCTTTTACGGTAGAAAGAGGAAAAAAAATAGCATTCGTAGGAAAAAACGGAGCCGGAAAAACAACACTGGTTAAAATTATAACCGGAAATACCGATTTTAACGGACGACTAAAACTCGGACACTTGGTCAAAACAGGATATTTCGCACAAAACAGAGAAAAAGAACTTAACGAAAACAAAACGGTATTCCAAATTCTCGACGATGCGGCAACCGGAGAAGTCCGGACAAAAATAAGAGACATACTCGGTAACTTCTTATTCTCCGACGACGATATCGAAAAAAAAGTATCGGTGCTTTCCGGAGGAGAACGCTCTCGGCTCGCATTAGCAAAGTTAATGCTCGAACCCTGTAACTTCCTTATACTCGACGAACCAACAAACCATCTCGATATTCATTCCAAAGATGTATTAAAACAAGCTCTTAAACAATACGACGGAACTCTGATATTAGTCTCTCACGACAGATTCTTTATAGACGGACTTGTTGACGAAATCTATGAATTTACAAATAAGAAAATAAAAAAACACGACGGCGACATAAAACTTTTTCTTAAAAAAAAGAAATTCGAAAACCTTAATGAAATCGAGAAAAAAACTAAACAAGAAAACATTACCCGAAAAAAAAATAAATCCGATAATAAAACCCTGTATCTAAGAAGAAAAGAAATAGATAAAGAGATTCGCAAACTCGAAAAAAAACACGCACTGCTCGAAGAAGAAATAGAAAAACTTGAAAATTTTATTGCCGACTCCGAAAAACTCCTTTCCGAAGGAAAAAAAATTACAGACCTGGATTTCTGGACAAAATTCGAAAACGCAAAAAAACAAAACGAAGAAAAAATGAATCTGTGGGATAAATTGGCACACAAAATAACAAAACTTTCCGAAGAAAGAGCAAAATATCAATAATCCGTCAAAATTTCGGTCTTCATTATCTT
>JAADDR010000057.1 GCA_013153865.1 Chlorobiota bacterium
GCAAGATAAAAAAGAACATAAATGCAAATGCCCGAAATGCGGAACTGAATTTTAAAGAAAAATCACCCGTAAAAACAATATACAAATTTACAAAATATGTGCTTAAGCAGAAACTTTTACATATTTGACCACAGAAAACAAGACAAAATATATGCATTTAAATCTATTACAAGCCTTATATATAATATAAAAAATCAATATAAAAATAAATTTAATTATCTTTGCACCCTTATTTTTAAATCGATATAAATTATGACAAATATTACGGGACAAATTAACGATTACAAAGTAAAAGACATAAATCTTGCCGATTTCGGACGTAAAGAAATAGCATTGGCAGAACACGAAATGCCCGGACTAATGGCATTAAGAAAAAAATACGGAGAAAGTAAGCCTCTCAAAGGAGCAAAAATTACCGGCTCACTCCACATGACCGTTCAAACCGCCGTATTAATCGAAACTTTAACGGAACTCGGTGCCGACGTGCGTTGGGCAAGTTGTAACATTTTTTCTACGCAAGACCATGCGGCGGCGGCAATTGCGGCGGCAGGCATTCCTGTTTTTGCATGGAAAGGCGAAACATTAGCCGAATATTGGTGGTGCACCGAACAAGCTCTTACCTTTCCGGGCGGCGAAGCCCCCGACCTTATAGTCGATGACGGAGGCGATGCTACGCTTATGGTGCTTAAAGGTTACGAAGCAGAAGAAAATCCGGCTGTTTTGGACGAAAAAGTTACCGCCGAAGACGAAATCGAACTTTTCAAAAAACTAAAAGAAACATTAAAAACAAATCCTGATAAATGGCATAAAACGGTAAAATCGATAAAAGGAGTTTCGGAAGAAACAACAACCGGAGTTCACAGACTTTACCAACTTCACGAAGAAGGCAAACTGCTTTTCCCGGCAATTAACGTAAACGATTCGGTAACCAAATCCAAATTCGACAATACATACGGATGTCGCGAATCTCTTCCCGACGGAATAAAAAGAGCTACCGATATTATGCTTGCCGGAAAAAAAGTCGTGGTTCTCGGATACGGCGACGTAGGCAAAGGTTCCGCAAAATCATTCACGGGGTACGGTGCAAGAGTTACCGTTACCGAAATAGACCCGATATGCGCATTGCAGGCGGCGATGGAAGGTTTTGCCGTAAAAACCGTTGAAGACATGCTTCCGGAAGGCGACATTTACGTTACCACAACCGGCAACAAAGACGTTATTACCATAGAACACATGGAAAAAATGAAAGATAAAGCCATTGTTTGCAACATAGGACATTTCGATAACGAAATTCAAGTAAGCAAACTGGAAAATTATCCCGGAATAAAACGCATAAACATTAAGCCGCAAGTTGACCAATTTGTATTCCCCGACGGGCATTCAATCATACTTCTTTCCGAAGGAAGACTGGTAAACCTCGGCAATGCCACCGGACATCCTTCTTTCGTAATGAGTAATTCTTTCACCAATCAAACTTTGGCCCAAATAGAATTATGGAAAAACAATTACGAAACCGGAGTTTACCGATTACCGAAACATCTTGACGAAGAAGTGGCAAGACTTCATTTAGACCACATAGGCGTAAAACTCACCAAACTTACCGAAGAACAAGCCGCATACATAGGCGTGCCGGCAGAAGGTCCTTACAAACCGGAGCATTACAGATATTAAAAACAATACAAAGCGGTATCATTAATATTCTTAAAATACCGCTTTTAATTTTTTATATGCAAAACCTGAGTATTAGGGTCGTAAATGCAGTTATACTGCTTAAGAGGAAACTGTGCGGGGCCTTGAGATACGGCACCGTCAAGCAATAAAGAAAATTTAGACCCGCAACATAATGTATCAACGGCATAAAAATTAGCATCATCAACTGTTACCCTTCCGCAATCGGGATCATATGGACATGCTCTGTCGTATGCCCTGAACTCTTCCGGAGAACTTCTGTAAACAATAATCCCGCTTACACCGCCGGTTATATAAATATATCCTCCGGTCGTGCGCAAATCCGAATACTGAGGATCACTGTCAATATATTCAAGATAAATATCAACATAAACATCCGGAACCGAACCGGTATTTTCGTCACAAGACGAAAAAAATACTATATTTGACAATAAAACCGTAAAAACAAAAGTTTTTATACTCAATTTTCGAAGATTAATCATTTTTTTACCGTTCAATAAATTATTTAGCATTAATTTTGATAATTTTTTAATATCCGATGCAAGTTACAAAAAAAAGTAAACATATTATCTTTATTTCAATTTTTATATTGATAAATTTTTCTGTCGTTTCGCAGAATAATAACGATAATAACTTGCAAACCGAACAAATAAACATCAAAAACGATACATCCGAAACAAAACAAAAATTTTCTTTATCAAATATTTTTAAAAGAAAAAACAAAACCGAAACAACAAAAAAAGACAGCTCCGAGAATAAAAAAAAGTTTTCGCTGAAACAAATCTTCAAAAGAAAAAACTCACCCGACAGCATTAATGCACAAGCGGACAGTTCCGCAAACGATTCCGCCGGCACACACAAACGTTTCCGCATATTCGGAAAACATTCCGACGACACCGTAAAAACAAACAATATAGAAAAACCTCAACGCATCAGTCCCGGAACATGGAATACAATGAGTGCCGAACAGCAAGACTCTCTTCTCAGAGCATGGGACGAATACGACAAAGAACACTACAAAAAAAAATACGCTTTTACGCAAAAAGAAAAAGAATGCGACATGAAGCGGGATAAAACACTGACAGACAAACTTATACTTAAAAAAGCGGCGAACAAACCTTATAAATACAAACGCAAACTGATTAACAGAAAAATAAAACGCTACAGAAAAACAATGCTGTACGAAAGATTCGACAAATCCGAAACGGCACCGTCGGACTCTTTATCGGACGCAAAACGTTATCAATTAATAAACAAGCAATACAAACGCGAAGCAAAACAAGAAGCAATACGCAAAAATAAAGTAATACTGAAATTCGACAGAAAAGAAGAACGCCTGAGACGAAGATATAAACTTACGGATAACGAAATGATTATCCTGAACAAAGGAAAGGGCATGCCCTTAAAAGGAAGTGAAAAAATCATTTATGCCAAAGCACGAAAAAAACAGGAGAAATTCACGGAAAAACTTCTGAAATTAAGACGAAAAAGAAGTTTTAAACTTCAAAATAAAGAAGTCCGAAAAAGAATAAAAGCAGAAAAAAAAGAAATTAAAAAAAGAGATAAAGCCGAAGCAAAAAAACTTAAAAAGAAAAAAAGAGACAAAGAAAAAAACAAAAAGCACGACTCGTCGGAATATCCCAAACGATACTTTTAAATATCGCCGGAATATCATAATACACTGACAACAAAACAATAATGCACACCGTAATAAAAAACGGAGCACAAAAAAACTTGCATTTCTTCAAAAAAAATAATATATTTGCAATATTGAAAGAGTCTCGCAGTATCCACAGTAAAATACATCGGGATTCTTTCTTTTTTTAATGTTAAAATCCTAAGCATATGTCAGAAGAAGTAGTTTATTTAACCGAAGAAGGCTTAAAAAAGCTGAAAGAAGAAATCGAGCATTTAACCATGGTTGAACGCCCGAAACTCTCTAAGCAAATTGCCGAAGCCCGAGACAAAGGAGACCTTTCCGAAAATGCCGAATACGATGCGGCAAAAGAAGCCCAAGGTCTTATGGAAATGAAAATTGCTCAACTTCAGGCAACGCTCAGAAACGCCAAAATAGTAAACGAGTCGATGATTGACACCACACACGTGCAAATTATGAACAAAGTAAAACTGAAAAATCTGCAAAACGGTTCAATTATCGAATATACAATCGTATCGGCAAGAGAAGCAAACCTAAAAGAGAAAAAAATATCCGTTGAAACCCCTATAGCAAAAGGTCTTATAGGAAGAAAAAAAGGAGAAAAAGTAAAAATAAAAGTTCCCGCGGGAGAAGTTACTTTTGAAATTTTAGACATCTCAATTTAAAACTTTCGTATTATGGCATCAATATTCACAAAAATAATAAAAGGCGAAATACCCTCGTATAAAATTGCCGAAGACGATAACTTTTTTGCTTTTTTGGACATAAATCCGCTTACCGAAGGTCATATGCTCGTTGTTCCTAAAAAAGAAGTCGATTATTTATTCGATTTGGACGACGACACAATAGGAAAAATGATGATATTCGCAAAAAAAACGGCTAAAGCGGCAGACAAAGCTCTTAAACCGAAAAGAACGGGTCTTATAGTAATAGGAACAGAAGTTCCGCATGCTCACATACACGTTATACCCTTTAACGACGAAGCCGAGCTGAACTTTAAAAGAGAAAAACTAAAACTTTCGGAAGAAGAATTTAAAACAATTGCGGAAAAAATCAGAACCGAACTTTAAAAACTCCGTATAAACCGATACGCTGAAACGACAAAATAAAAACGAAAATCGGCACTCTTTTTTTCGAGAGTGCTTTTTAATTTAATTTATCCGCATCTGAAAAACAAAACAAAATGAATATAGATAAAAACCTGCCCGACTGGCACACAGTAAACATACAGCCCAACTATACCGGCAAATTAAAAAAACTCGAAGAACTATCGAGAAACCTTTGGTGGTCGTGGAACCTCGAAGCTGTAGAATTATTCAAATACATAGCAAAAGACACCTCCGCAAACTCATGCACCGACCCCTTGGCAATACTAAAATCCGTTACGCAAGAACGTTTTGAAGAACTCGAAAAAGATACCTTTTTCATAAAAAAATTCGATAAAATATATAAAAAGTTCGAGACTTACATGCAAACACCCTTCGACAAAAACTTACCGTCGGTTGCATATTTCAGTATGGAATACGGAATAAGTTGTATATTAAAAATATATTCCGGAGGATTAGGCGTTTTAGCCGGCGACTATCTTAAACAGGCAAGCGACTCCGGTTACGACATGACCGGAATAGGATTATTTTACAGGCAAGGATATTTTACACAACAAATTTCACCGAACGGCGATCAAGACGAAACTTACGAATCGCAACGTTTTATGGACACGCCGGCAGAACTCGTAAAAGATAAAAACGGAGATGCTCTTACGGTAAGCATAGAAGCCGACGGAAGAACCATATACGCACAAATCTGGAAAATAAATGTAGGAAGAATTACTTTATACCTGTTAGATACCGACCGAAACGACAATTCAGACGCAGACAAAGCCATAACTTACAGACTATACGGAGGCGATAACGAAAACCGTCTAAAACAAGAAATGGTTTTGGGAATAGGAGGAATTAAAACATTAAATCTGCTGGGGATAGAAAAAGATATTTTCCATTTAAACGAAGGACACGCCGCTTTTACCGCATTAGAACGCTTAAGACAATTAACGGCAAACAACAATTTAAACTTCAATGAAGCATTAGAAGCGGTAAGAGCATCGAACCTTTTTACCACGCATACGCCGGTACCCGCCGGGCATGATGCTTTCCCGGAAGACCTAATAATGAGATACATGGGATATTACCCCGAAAAGTTGGGAATATCCCCCGAAAAGTTCATAAGTCTCGGAAAAGAAAACGATAAAAGCGAAAAATTCTCCATGAGCGTACTTGCAGCCGGCACATCGCAAGAAATAAACGGAGTAAGCAAATTACACGGCGAAGTATCGCGAAAATTTATTTTTAACAACATGTGGCCGGGATATTTTCCGGAAGAATTGCACATAGGATATGTTACAAACGGTGTGCATTATTCCACATGGGCTTCAAAATATTGGCAAAAACATCTTAAAAAAGATACCGAAAACCCCGATTTCGAAGAAATATACAAAATGAGCGACGACGAAATCTGGGAAATACGAAAAAAACAAAAACAACAATTGGTAAATTCCATACAAAACATAATAGAAACCGTAAAAATAAGCCGGAACGAAAATCCCAAACATATAATTAAAATTCAAAACACTTTTGATAAAAAGGTCTTAACCGTAGGATTTGCAAGGAGATTTGCCACATACAAACGAGGCAATCTTATATTTAAGGATTTAGAACGTTTAAATAAAATAATTAACAATCCGGAGTTTCCGGTTCAGTTTGTTTTTGCCGGAAAAGCTCACCCTAACGACGGCGGAGGGAAAGCCATAATAAAAGAAATAACGGAAATATCCAAACGTCCGGAATTTATAGGAAAAATAATATTTCTCGAGAATTATAACCTCTCGTTAGCCAAAGAACTCATAAAAGGGGTAGATGTATGGCTTAATACTCCCACCCGACCTCTCGAGGCATCCGGAACAAGCGGGATGAAAGCCGTTATGAACGGAGTTCTGAATTTCAGCGTGCTCGACGGATGGTGGGTAGAGGGCTACAAAGAAAATGCGGGATGGGCTTTGGCACAAGAAAACACATATAAAAACGAAGAATTGCAAAACGAATACGATGCCGAGCAAATTTATCAAACATTGGAAACCGAAATTATACCCTTGTATTACAAACGCAACAACAAAGGTATTCCGGAAGGATGGGTTCGATACATAAAAAAATGTATGTCAGAAATTGCTCCCGAATTTACTACCGAACGCATGATTAACGATTATAAAAACAAATATTATTTGAAACTGAAACACCGTTTTGGTATATTATCGGCAAATAACTTCGAAAAAGCCAAAGAATATGCCGGATGGAAAGAAAAAATCGCTTCGGAAGGCGAAAAAATAAAAACAGTATCAATTAACGTAAGCGAACTGACAAACGGTACGCTTATTCCGGGAGAAACATACACCGGAGAGGTTATTTTGGATATAAACGGGTTAAAAACCGAAGATATAGGAGTTGAGATGGTAATAAGCGAATCCGCTCCGTCGGGAGAGTTGCTTATAACCGATATTATACCGCTTAAACCGGAGCATTCGGAAAACTCGAAAGTAAAATATATTTTTGAATTTGTTCCGTCAAAACCCGGAAGCGTAAATTATGCATTTCGTATGTTTGCCAAACATCCGCTTTCGGCACATCGCCAAGACTGTCCGTTTGTGAGATGGTTGTAAAATAACCGCCGGGGGATGTAATTAAAAAGGAAAATAATGTATGCTTTGCATACATTATTTTCCTTTTTAATTATAATATAAACGGTTTTTTATTGATTTTTTCCTACGAAAGACAATATACCCACGGCGCATGTTTTTCGTTTTCCTTTGCCTTGCTTAAAGCGTATGGAAACATAATAAACTCCCGAACGTTTGCATATAAAATCAAACATATTGCCTCCGCTTTTTTCGGTTGAGTTCCACGGTCTTGTTTCAGGATGTTTGCTGTCAAACAAAGTTAATTTAACGTCATTACCGAAACCGCTCGGCGTACATAATATGAAGCGATATCTTGTTCCTCTGTTCAATACTACCGGCCATTTTGTTCCGTTAATACTTCTTTCGGATCTTACGGCTTTAAGTTTTGTATTAAAATCACGCAAATATATTGCATTTCCGCCTTTTCTTGCGCAATGATAAACGCGTTGCTGTTTACATTGTGCTTGTGCCTTTTCGCCTGATGCAAATATAAAAAAACTTGTTACGGCTATAAGAATGGCTATTTTCTTCATTATAATGAGATTAAATTGTTACGAATTTGAATAATTTTGTTTTCTATGTTTTTTAAATCTTCTTCGGTATAAATAATATCGGTATGTTCACCGGGTTCAATCAACGGTATTGAGTCTTGATCGTATGTAATTTTGTCTTCACCTTCAATTAATTTTATTTCGACCTTGTCATACAATTTAAGTAAATCTTTAAACTGTTGATTCATTGTTTTAAATCTGGGCTTATCGTCGAAAAACGTTAAAACATCCAGCAAACCGCTTAAGATTTCTTTTTGTCCGGCAATAATTTCTTCGGTACTTTTATCGCTTTTAAATTGATTTACTTTACATGCGAGATATTGACCTTCTATCCAAACGCCGGTAATCATTAAAGCGCTTAAACTGCTTCTTCGGGTTTTTCGTAAGTGCTCGTCCATGTCATGATAACTCATAACCGAAAGAGTCATTAAAGAATCTAAATCGTTGCTGCTTGTTGCCAGTCTTTTTAAAGTTTGAAATTCAAAAAACTGATCAACATCCAAAGCATCCGCCATTCGTTTGATAGAGGTAAGATACTCCACTATCGCATTTTTTCTTGCATAAACGTTAAGATAGCCCAAATCGGCACTAAGCATGCCGAGTCCTAAAGCTTTTTCGAAGTTTGAATCAAAATCTCCCGCAACTTCCGTAGGTACCAAATATTTTTTTGAATACGGTACTTTTAAGTCTTCTATTGTCGCAGCCATTTCAATAGGCGAAGGAAAACTTTCTATCAATCCGTTTATTTTTTCCGGATCAATTTGAACTGCTCTGGAATCGTCCTGCATATCGTCGGCGGTAATGACTTCGTCATCGTCGTCGCCGCCGCATGATGATAGAGCAATCGCCAATGAAAATAAGAAAATCAGTTTTTTAATCATAATACTGTTTATTGTAAAAAAGCTATCAACAATCAAAGATATTAAAAATTTTATATTTCAAAAAAAATTGTTCTTTTTTTTGCCGTCAGCTTTTCGGCTTCTTTGTTTCTTTTTCTTCTTTTTTATCTTTTTTGGAGAACTTCACATTTCCGAAGAACTCGATAATTTTTCTTAAATGGTCGTAATACAGCGGTATATAGAGTAATACCGACATAGCCCATATAACAAACAGGTTAAACCAAAATGTGTCGTAGGTTTTGCCCATAAAATATTTATGCGGAGCATAAAAATGAGAGCGGAAT
>JAADDR010000198.1 GCA_013153865.1 Chlorobiota bacterium
TTTTACGAAATATTTTGAGAATAATAATATCCTGATTATCGTTTCTGCGGTTTGTATGAAATTTATCAGAAATATTTTTATTTTAAACAATTGTTCCATAATTGCAAAACTATAAAAAAATATTAAATCGGGTATTTAGTGACGATTATTGTATGTGTCGGTTTTTGTTGATATTTCTTTTGGTTTTAAAAGATGTATTTAAGACACAAAAGATATGTATTTTAAAAGCATAATCATAAGAAATGATTTTTATAAAACAAAAAAACCGGCATCTTTAAATGCCGGCTTTTTCGGGTTATTCGATTTTAAGAAATGGCTATTTTTTTAGCAGGTTTAGGTTTGGCTTCTTCTTTCTTCGGTATGCTTACCCTTAAAATTCCGTTTTCGTATTTAGCTTTTATTTTGCTGTCGTCAACGGTATTCGGAAGTGTAAACGAACGGCTGAAAGATTGATAACTGAATTCTCTTTTGGTAAACATTTCACCCTCTTTGGTTTCGTTTTCAACCTTTTTTTCGGACGAAATGGTTAATATATCTCCGTTAAGTTCTATTTTAAAATCTTTTTTATCTAAACCCGGAGCTGCCATTTCTACTTCAAAACCTTCATTGCTTTCCTTAATGTTAACGGAAGGCAATGTGGTATTTGTGCTTGAAAAATTTTTGTTAGACCAGTCAAATAAGTCATTCTCAAAAAATTGGTCGAATAAACCGGGTAATTGATTAAAACGTGCAAGTGTCATAGTTTTGTCCTCCCATTTTTTAAGTTAAACAATAAGTTTTTTTGAAAATTCCGCTTTAAATATCTCAAATTATATTCCAAATAATTATTAATGACTTTTTGTCGTTAAAAATATCCCGGTTTTTGTTGTTTTGTTACTGTAAAAAATGGCATATGTTGTATTGTGTTGTGTTGCAATTTTGTAGACATTATGGTCTTTCATGTCATTATGTCATAAGTTTTTTGCTTAAAAATAACTTTTAACAGTTAATAAATCAAATTGTATATTCTGTAATTCTTTTCTATTTTTGTTGCGGCTTATGGAAAACTTTATTGTATCGGCAAGAAAATATCGTCCGCAAGACTTTAAATCGGTTGTAGGGCAGCAGTCAATAACTTCAACATTGAAAAATGCCGTTAAAACCAAACAACTTGCTCATGCATATCTTTTTTGCGGACCCCGCGGAGTAGGAAAAACCACATGTGCAAGAATATTTGCAAAAACAATAAATTGTTCGAATCCTACCGACGATTTCGAAGCATGTAACGAATGCGAATCGTGTAAAGCGTTTAACGAAAATCGTTCTTATAATATTCATGAACTTGATGCTGCATCAAACAATTCGGTAGAAGATATAAGAAATCTTATAGAACAGGTAAGAATACCGCCTCAAATAGGAACTCACAGCGTATATATAATTGATGAGGTACATATGCTTTCGTCACAAGCATTTAATGCCTTTTTGAAAACACTTGAAGAACCGCCCGAATATGCAATATTCGTATTGGCAACAACCGAAAAACATAAAATTCTTCCTACAATACTGTCCAGATGCCAAATATTTGATTTTAACAGGATAAAAGTTGAAGATGCGACGGAATATCTTGCTTACGTTGCCGAGCAAGAGGGTATAGAAGCAGAAAAAGATGCTTTAAACATAATAGCTCGAAAAGCTGACGGAGCAATGCGTGATGCATTATCTTTTT
Source organism: Chlorobiota bacterium (assembly GCA_013153865.1). Classification (GTDB taxonomy): domain Bacteria; phylum Bacteroidota; class Bacteroidia; order Bacteroidales; family JAADGE01; genus JAADGE01. The sequence continues at coordinate 1,706 of JAADDR010000198.1, forward strand.
TTGACCGGATAGTAAGTTTTTCGGGTAAAAAAATTACATATAAAGATACAATCGAGAACTTGAATGTTCTTGATTATGATTACTATTTTAAATTAACCGAATTTATTCTTGAAGGCAATATATCGGAGGCACTTTTAATTTTTGACGAAATATCGGATAAAGGTTTTGACGGGCACAGATTTATTGCAGGTTTAAGTTCTCATTTCAGAGATATTACGGTTTGCAAAGATCCGGAGACCGTAAAACTTCTCGAAACCGGTTCTAATATCAAAGAAAAATATTTAAAACAAGCCCGTGAAACCGATATCGCTTTCCTGCTGAAAGCTTTGGATATTGCAAACCAAACGGATATAACTTACAAAGCAGCGCAAAATAAACGTTTGCAAGTAGAACTTGCACTTATGAAAATGTGCGACATTGCAACGGAAAATAAAAAAAAAACGGAAATCCCTAAATCCGCCGAGAGTAAAATTGTAAACGAAGAAAAAAAAGAACCTGCCGGCAACAAAAAAATAACGGATAAAAAAAACGGACCTTCATTATCCGGAAGCCGTATATCCATAAAAGGAGCAGTTAATAAAAAAGAATATTCGGAGCAAAATACCGAAGATGTAACCGAAGAAATATCCGGAGAGGACAGAATGACCATCGAAGAAGCATGGCAACTGCTTTTGAGCAAATTGTCAGACAAGCCGAGGTTGTATAATGCTCTTAAAAACGAGAACCTTACTGTTGCAGACGAAAATACCGTTGTTCTTAATGTTGTAAATAAATCGCTCGAACAATATTTGATAACGATAAAAAGCAGAATAACCAATATACTGCGAAAAGCAACGGCAAATAATAAACTGGAAATACATTTTAAGATATCCGAAGATGAGAATACAGGCAAATCCGAATATATATATACCGACAGAGATAAATATAAATATTTGGTAAGTAAAAATCCTAATCTCGAAAAATTAAAAAACGATTTTGATTTGGATTATTAAAAAAACTGAAATTTATCTTCTTTTGCCTTAAAATGATTAATTTCGCACGGAATTTTAAAAAATAAACCGAATATTATATTAAATTTAACTTATAATCATATATAAAAATGACAAATAAAATTTCAAAAATTACATGGACACATACGGACGAAGCTCCGGCTTTGGCATCTTATTCTTTATTGCCTGTTGTTAATGCTTTTACAAAAGCTGCCGGAGTAGAGGTTGAAACTGCCGATATTTCTCTTGCCGGAAGAATAATAGCAGCTTTTCCGGAAAGACTTAAAGAAGAACAAAGAATACCTGATTATCTTGCCCGGCTCGGAGAACTTACGCAAAAACCCGAAGCCAATATCATAAAACTTCCGAATATAAGTGCTTCGGTTCCTCAGTTGAAAGAAGCAATAAAAGAATTACAATCTAAAGGATACGATATTCCCGATTATCCGGAAAATCCGGAAACAGACGAAGAAAAAGAACTTGTAAAACGATTTGCAAAACTTCTCGGAAGTGCCGTAAACCCGGTTCTAAGGCAAGGAAACTCCGACAGAAGAGCAGCTGCATCCGTTAAAAAGTTTGCCATGAAAAATCCGCATAAAATGATGAAACCGTGGAGCAAAGATTCTAAAACGCGGGTAGCTTTTATGGAAGACGGAGACTTTTACGGAAACGAAAAATCAATAGTTACGGAAAAAGCCGCAGGTTTCAGAATTATACTCGAAGAAAAAAACGGAAACGTAGTTACTCTTAAAAGCGATTTAAAATCCGAAGACGGAGAAGTTCTTGACGGAACTTTTTTAAGCAAAAAAGCTCTTCGCAAATTCTACGAAGAACAAATAGATTACGCCAAAGAAAACGATATATTACTCTCGTTGCATCTTAAGGCTACCATGATGAAAATATCCGATCCGATTATGTTCGGACATGCCGTTTCCGTTTATTACAAAGATGTTTTGGAAAAACATGCAGGCGTAATAAAAGAACTCGGAGTAAATCTTAATAACGGAATAGGCGAATTATACGAAAAAATAAAAACTTTGCCGGAAGCAAAAAGAAAAGAAATAGAAGACGACATCAAAAAAATATCCGAAAAAAGACCCGATTTGGCAATGGTAGATTCCGATAAAGGAATTACAAACTTGCATGCTCCGAATCTTGTAATTGTAGATGCCTCAATGCCTGTTGTAATTCGCGACGGAGGTAAAATGTGGGGTCCCGACGGAAAATTGCACGATACGAATGCAATGGTGCCCGACAGATCTTATTCTACAATGTATCAGGAAGTAATAAATGATTGTAAAATTCACGGCGCTTTCGACCCGGCAGTTATGGGCAATGTATCTAATGTAGGACTTATGGCACAAAAAGCCGAAGAATACGGTTCGCATCCCACAACTTTCGAGATACCTGCCGACGGAACCGTAAAGGTTGTAGATTCCGAAGGCAATGTTTTAATAGAACATAAAGTTGAAGAAGGCGATATATGGAGAATGTCGAGAGTTAAAGACATACCTGTTAAAGATTGGGTAAGACTCGGAGTCAGCAGGGCAAGAGCTACCGGATCTCCGGCAATATTCTGGTTGGATAAAGACAGAGCTCATGACAGACAAATAATTAAAAAAGTAGAAAAATATTTAAAAGACCACGACCTTTCGGGGCTTGATATCAGAATTATGTCGCCCGTGGAAGCAATGAGATTTACACTCGAAAGAGTAAGAGCCGGAAAAGACACCATATCGGTAACAGGAAACGTATTGAGAGATTATCTTACGGATTTGTTTCCTATTCTCGAACTCGGCACAAGCGCAAAAATGCTGTCGATTATACCTTTACTTGCAGGAGGAGGATTATTCGAAACCGGCGCCGGCGGTTCTGCACCTAAACATGTGCAACAGTTTGTAAACGAAGGGCATTTACGTTGGGATTCTCTCGGCGAATTTTTAGCTCTTACGGTATCTTTGGAATTTCTTGCCGAAAAATTCGATAACGAAAAAGCAAAAATATTGGCGAAAGCATTAGACGAAGCAGTAAGCAAATATCTGGAGAACGGAAAATCTCCGTCGCGCAAAGCGGGAGAACTCGATAACAGAGGCACACACTTTTATCTGGCAAAATATTGGGCTGATGCTCTGAGTACAGGGAGCGAAGATGCCGAATTAAAAGAAAAGTTCGAGGTAATTGCAAAAGAATTGTCCGAAAACGAAAAGAAAATACTCGACGAAATAGCATCGGTTGAGGGTAAACCTGCGGATATAGGCGGATATTACCTTCCGGATTTCGAAAAAACCGAAAAAGCAATGCGCCCGAGTAATACTTTTAATAAAATTATCGAATCATTATCTTAAAATTAATCAATCAAAATAAAATTAACCATGTTAAACTCTAAAGTAGAAAAAGTTCTTAATAAACAGATAGAATTAGAATTGTTTTCCTCTCAATTATACCTTGCAATGGCATCGTGGGCGGAGAAAAACGGGTATAACGGTTCCGCAAATTTCTTGTATGCGCATTCCGACGAAGAGAGAGGGCATATGCTTAAATTATTTCATTACGTAAACGACCGTAACGGGCATGCAATAGTTCCGCCCGTTGAACAGCCGAAATCGGAATACGAGTCTATACAAGCCGTTTACGAAGAAATATACGAACACGAAAAAATGATATCTTCTGAAATAAATAATCTCGTGGGAGTATGCTATGAAGAAAAAGATTTTACCACGGCTAATTTTCTGCAATGGTATGTTCAGGAACAAATAGAGGAAGAGAGTCTTTTCAGCACCGTTCTCGACAAGTTAAATCTGCTCGGAGGCGATAAAGCCAGACTTTATATGTTTGATAACGAAATGGAAAAACTTGCTCTTGCCGGAGAAACAACTTCGGAAAACGAACAATAAATAAAATATATTCCGCAGAAAATACAGGAGCCGCTCTTATCAATGTTTTATCAAATTAAAGAGCGGCTTTTTTCTTATTTTATTATTAATTTTTCGGTGTAAATTTTATCGGATGTTTTAATTTTAATTATTACAAAATCCGCATTTATATGTTCTATATTTATTTTTGCGGTTTCTTGATTTTGAAATTTTTGTTTTAATATTATCTTTCCTGAAATATCGCTTATTTCGATTAAAGCATCTTTATTTTCAAGAGAAATATTTATTTCTTCTTTTGCCGGATTCGGATAAATATTTAATTTACTCGGTTTTAGGTTTTTAACTGACGAGCTTACCGATAAAACTGCTGTTTCCGATATTTCGGTTCCGCAAGTTCCGGTTACTTTAACCGAATAATTTCCGGCATCATCAAAATCAATATCATTTAAGGTGAGATTCGTATTTGTTGCTCCGGATATGTCGTTTCCGTCTTTTTGCCATTGATAAGTCAAATTATCACCTTCTGCCGTAACGGAAAAGTTTACTGTTTCTCCGATATTTGCATTTTTATTTTGCGGATTTTCCGTAATTTCCGTTTCCGGAACAGTTAAAATATTAACTTGTTTACAATCCGATACTCCGCAAGCATTTTCCCATCTGCCGAAAAATGTTGTGTCGGAGTTAAGAGTAAATGTAAAATTATTTCCGTATCCGGCAATTCCGTTTCCGCAAGATTCGTTATACCAGACAAACTTTGTTCCGCTGCCGCCGTCGTATGTAAGTGTTACAACGGTTTCGTTGCAAGCCTCATTATTATCGGCATATACGGAACCGGGAGCTTCCGGCATGTTTATATCGTTTGTTAATTGAACACTTTCCGATAACCGGGACGTTTCGCTGCCGTTGTCTGTTTTTCCTCTGTATGTGTTGTCCGGTAATCCCGTAAAGGTATAATAATCAGAGTTACTTGTTTGTTGCTGAAGAATATTTCCGTCAATATCACATAAATAAAATGTTTGATTTTCATTTCTGTTTGAGTAAACGGTTATTTTTCCCGAATTACTTCCGCAACCGGGTTCAGCCGAAATACTTGCCGAAAGTGCGGAGCTTGTTTTTATTATTTTAAAATCATCAAAATAAAAACCGTCTTCTGTAATATATCCGTCGCTGTGCAATTCGAATCTGAACTTAATATTTTGCCCGGTGTAAGAAGATAAATCGAGGGTTTCTGTACCCCAATCGGCAGCGCCGTCATAAACGGGTTCGCCTGTCGGTTGAAAAGAACCTTCTCCGGGGTTTGTTCTGTCTGTTTCTGCCGGAGTCCAGCTTGTTCCGTTATCGGTTGATATAAGTAATTGAGCATAGTCCCAGTTATTTTCGATATTCCATTTTGCTTTAAAGTTTAAAATTGCATTGTCGGTATCGGTAAGGTCAATATTTCCGTCGTAAGTAATTGATGTTGATGCATTGTTTTGATATTCCGTACCTTTTGAGTCGGTAACGGAAGAATCGGGAGATGAATAACTTTCGTTTGTGGCTTCCCATGAAGTGCTTATCCAATTATCAAGATTGTTTCCGTTGTCTTCAATAATTATTTCCGTGTTGTAATATGATTTTGTAAATGATTTTGTAAGAGAATAATTTCCGGAACTTATTGTTACGGTAAAAGTAAATTCGTCGCCGTATTGCATGTCGTTGCTCAAAATATAGGCAACAGAGTCTGTTTTTTGGTCATTTACATTAGGTAAATAAATATTTAGGGAATTTCCGATTGATTGAAAAACGTTGTTGTCGGGGTTTACCGTAAGGGTATAATTTCCGTTTCCTGAGAGTCCCGCTTTTTTTAAATTGAATTTCAGGTATCCTGTTTTAGGAATGAACTGTTCCGATAAGTCGGTTAAGTCGGCATAAGGAGTTGCAAGTTTTGCCAAGTAAAGATTGGATATATAACTTTCTTCGCAAAGCGGAATTATTCTGTCTTGCGAAGGCCAAAAACCGTCAGAACTGTTTCCCGTTTCTTGCGTAAACGCAAATATTTCAGGTTTAGATGTTTGTTCTCCGTACATCCAATCATTTGCATCTCCGTTTACCGTGTAAAGTATTTCCCATGCTTGTCCTGTTTCGTATCCGTTTTCGGATGTCATAAGATTAGCAAAACTTCTGAATATATCGTCGTCCGGGGTATGTATTTCTTCGTATCCCCAAGGGAATAACAGTAAGTTGCTGTATGTATGGTGGTTGTGCGCAAGTAAAAAATTGTGTTCGTTTACGAAATCTCTCAAGATTTGTGTCTCGGGTTCGGAAAAAGCATTTGTTCCTCTGTATGTGTTGCTTGTGGGATCCGGAGACGAACCGTCATTATCGTATGCCCATTTGTACGAAAAGTTTCTGTTTAAATCGACACCGTCGTCATATTCGCTGAAACTGCCGTTATTGTTATTATCTCTTTTATTTTTTCTCCACATGCCGCCTCCGTCGGGGTTTGTTTGATGATTATATTCATATCCGTCCGGATTTATAACCGGAATAAAATATAATTCGAGATTATCTAAAAGATATGTAATTTCATTATCGGTATCGTAATTTTCCAATAAATACCACATAAACCAAATAAGTTGTTGCATAGATTCCGGTTCTCTTGCGTGTATTAATGCCGTATAAAGCACTTCCGGCTCGTCTTCGTCTATATCGGGATTATCCGATATTCTTACGGCATATACTTCTCTTCCTTCTATTGTTTGTGTATTTCCCGCCGTAAACTTTTCGGATATAAGGTCGGGATATACAGAGTGCATTTCGTCAAGTTCGTCATAAACTTCGCTTAATGTTAAAAATCCGCCCATAGAACCGTAATTGAAATGTACGGGAGTTGTATATTTAATTCCTTTTAACGAGTTTTTGTTTTTAAATGCGGATTTTTTATATCTTTTTTTATAAAAATCACTTATGTCGTCAATAAGTATTTTATATTTTATTCCTTTTGCCGTTAATTTATCAAGTTCCGACTCGGACAGTTCCATATCGACAAATGTATTTTTTTTGCCGGATACGTTTTCAAAATCTATACCTGTTTGTCTTAATTTATAAATAATATCGAGATTTATTTTAATTCTTATTTTTGAGTATTTTTCTTGTGAAAAAACGGAAGAAACAAAGAAAATAAAAAGAATTACGGTTAATTTTCGCATTTGTATAAGTT
>JAADDR010000193.1 GCA_013153865.1 Chlorobiota bacterium
AGCGGGTTTTTTATTCGTATTTATTCTAATTCTTTTGCTGTTTTCAGAACTTGATTTATGAAGTTTTGATTTAACCAAATCCCATTTTTTTGCATTGCCGTTAAAAAGGGTTTGACTTCTTTAATAATGCCAAGCTGTTTGGCTTTCAATAAGATACCGATAGTTCCCGTGAGTTTCAATCCGAAATATTCGGCATATTCTCGACCTGCTTTCTCATCTATTATTACCAAATCTGCTTTTATCTCGTTGGCAAGCACAATAACTTCGGCTTCACCTTTGTCTAAATCGTTTATGTATTTCAACGGTTCTTTATCGGCAATTGTTTTTATTTCTATCCAATTAATTTTTGATAAATCTTTGTAAAAGTTTTTATTCTTGCCTGCTTCAATTTCCCGAAAAACTCCTTTCGGAATAATTATTTTACCGTAAATATCTCTCAAAAGTTCTAATTTTGAAATACTCAGAAGAGTAATTATCGGCGTTGTATTTGATATTATTTTACGCATTTTTCAGGTCATTTAAGAGTTCTTTTTCCGATTTGTAAGAAAAAAACGAAACTTGATATTTGTTTATTAACTCTAAAAAATCAACTCTGTTTAAATTTAATATTTTACTTGCCAAACTCGATGATATTTTACCTAATTCATATAATTTAACTATTGTGAGTTTCAGCATTTCATTTTTAAATTCGTTTTCTTGCATTTTTAGCGTAAAAGCAAGTTCTTGAGGATATGATACCGTTATTTGATTTTTCATAATGTTTTTTGTTTACAAAGATACGATATTTTCAGATACAAATAATACCAAAATGTACAATTCGAGTGAAACTCTCACCGCCCCGCAAGGCAGAGACATCCGAAAAAAAGAGACGCCCTGCCGATGCGTCTCTACGTGTTTTCAAAATGTTATGTTGCAGAGACAGCCCGGCAGGCTGTCTCGGAATAAAAAAACACGCCCCGCAAAAAAAGACACCCGAAAAAAAGAGACGCTCTGCCGGTGCGTCTCTACGTGTTTTTAATGCATTTTATGTCTTTTTATTAAAAACGGTATTAAAATTTCTTTAAAATCGGAGTTTACGTCGGCTTCTGCGAAGTCTATTTTATATTGTCCGCACTTCAGTTTTAATTTTTCGGTAAATTCCGCGGCAGCCGAAGTAAAGTGCGAACGTATATCGTTAGGATTCAGTTTTATTGTTTCGCCGGTTTCCATATCCGTAAATTTATACGGGCGACCGGAATAAGAAAAGTCGTATTCGTGTTTGCGGTCGGTAACATGAAAAAGTATTACTTCGTGTTTGTTGTGTTTTAAATGCCGCAAAGCCGAAAAAAGTTTTTGCGGATCTTCGGAGTCGAACATATCGCTGAATATAATTACCAAAGAACGTTTGTGAATTTGCTCCGATATTTGATGGAGTAATTTTGCGGCAGAAGTTTTTTTGTTAAGCATTGTATTTTCCGACATCAGCCTGCTGAGATGAGAATACAGTAAACGGTTATGTGAAGAAGACATTTTTGCCGGCGTATGCAATTCTGTATCTTCGGCAAAAAAAGTTAATCCGGCTGCATCTCTTTGTTTTTTCAACAGATAAATAATTGCCGCGGCACTTATTACCGAGAAAGCCAGTTTGCTTTGTATGTTTTTGTTTTTATAAGGAAAAAGCATCGAGGAAGAAGTGTCTATTATTATGCGACTTCGCAGATTTGTTTCTTCTTCGTAACGTTTAACAAAAAGTTTGTCTGTTTTTCCGTACAGTTTCCAGTCTATGTTTTTTACCGATTCTCCGCTGTTATAAAGCCGGTGTTCTGAAAATTCTACCGAAAAACCGTGAAAAGGGCTTTTGTGAAGTCCCGTAATAAAACCTTCCACAACTCCTTTCGCAAGCAGTTCAAGATTTTCAAATTGTTTAAGTTCGTTTATGTCCGAAATGTTTTTCAATGCTTACGGGGATGCTTTCATTATTAAAGATTCGTAAAGAATACGGTAACAAGAGTAAAGTTGCCGTAATACAGCAAGGTTTTATTTAAAAAAACAGCCGGTATTCAAAGTTTGTTTATATGTCTGTTTTTTTATAAAACGGCTTCGAGTTTTTCAACGAATTTACTTTTAGGAACCGCACCGACTTGTTTGTCTGCAAGTTCTCCGTTTTTAAAAAATAATACCGTAGGTATATTTCTGATACCGTATTTTATTGCTGTTTGTCTGTTGGTATCCACATCAAGTTTTGTAACTAAAACTTTTCCTTCGTACTCTTCCGATATTTCTTCCATAATCGGATGTATCATACGGCACGGACCGCACCAAACAGCCCATAAATCAACTATTACGGGTATTTCCGATTTTAAAACTACATCTTCGAATGTTGCATCCGTTACTTCTATTACTGCCATAGTTTTTATTTTTAGTTTTTGCAAAAATAAAAAACCGTTTTTAATTGCGGTAAATAAATATTTTAATTTTCGTATTTCGTAAGTTCGGTTTTATAATTACAAGACGGGCAACTGTAATAATATCCGATATTTTTAAACGGAAAAACCGGTATAAAAAAAAGTGTAAGGTATTGTTTTAAATCGATTAAGTTCGTTTTTTCGCCGCAAAAAGGGCAAATTTTACCGGAACCGTGTTGTTCCCGCACTTTTTCTTTTATTGTTGTTCCAATAATTATCAGCACGATATTTTTTATTTTATTTCAGTCGGGTAAATTTATGAATTTTCGGAACTTTATATTATAATTTAAACGTTTTTAATCCTGTTTAAAACTGTTTTTTAAGATAACGCAAGTTCTATATCCGGTATTTCTTTAAGACGATTTAAAAGGGCTTTGTTTACTTTAACTTTTTTTGTTCTGGAAAATAAATTAAGAGATAAGTTTTTCTCTTTATCGCATATTTTAAATTCAAGTGTTTGTTTTCCTTTTGTATTTCCCATAAGGTTTGTCAGTTTTTCGGAAAAATCTTCGGAAACGGCTTCTATGGGAACTTTAACGATTAATTTTTTAATCATGTCGTTTTTAATTTCGGGCAAAAGTTCTATATTTAAAATTTTAAATTCCAAATCGGTATTATCTTTTGCGTTTCTTCGCATTTGCACTTTACCGGTAATTAATATCGATGCATCTTTTATGAAATATTTACGAAAATTAACGTAATCATTACCGAAAAGATATAATCTGTGGTCGGCTTTATAACCTTCCGCCGTTATGCTTCCGTAAGGTTTTCCGTTTTTGGTGGTTCCTTGAAAAATGTCTTTTATTATTGCCGCAATTCTTATTTCTTTTCCTTTCAGATTTTCGAGATTTGCCAAATCCGCCACATCGGCATTGCAAAAAGTTTTTATTTCAAGTTCATACTCGTCCAACGGATGTTCCGACAAATAAATTCCGATGACTTCTTTTTCATATTTAAGTCTTTCCAGTTTATTCCATTCTTCGGCATCCGGTATTTCGGGTTTTTTAACTTCTATTTTATCCGCTCCGAAAATACTTCCTTGGCTTTCGTCGCTTCCGTTTTTTAGTTTTCCTCCGTATTTTATACATTCTTCGATAAAACTGAGCCCGTCGTTTCCGGTTTCGGCAAAATATTGACTTCTGGAAAAATTTTCGAGTTCGTCGAAAGCTCCGGCATAAACAAGAGCTTCAACCGTCCGCTTATTTACCGAAGATAAGTTTACTCGTTCTATAAAATCAAAAAAACTTTTAAACTTACCGTTTTTCTCTCTTTCTTTAACAATGTCTTCAACGGCTGAAGTTCCTACATTTTTTATTCCTCCCATACCGAAACGTATCTGTCCTTTTTTGTTTACCGTGAAATTATTGTAGCTTTCGTTAATATCCGGAAGTAAAACTTCCAAACCCATCCTTCTCGCCTCGCTCATAAATTGAGATACTTTTTTAATGTCGGAAAGGTTTCGGCTTAAAACCGCACTCATATATTCCGCCGGGAAATGTGCTTTCAGGTATGCCGTTTGAAAAGATACGTAGGCATAACCGGTAGAGTGTGATTTATTAAAAGCATATTGTGCGAATTTTTCCCAATCGTGCCATATTTTTTCTACCGTTTTTTCATCGTGTCCGTTAGCCTTACATCCTTCGGTAAATTTTATTTTAAGCTCGTCCATCATGGATTTTATTTTTTTACCCATGGCTTTTCTCAAAGAATCCGCCTGACCTTTGGTAAATCCCGCCAACTTCTGAGAAAGCAGCATTACCTGTTCCTGAAAAACGGTAATACCGTAGGTATCTTTAAGATATTCTTCCATTTCCGGCAGGTCGTAAACAATTTTTTCTTTACCGTGTTTTCTTGCAATAAAATTTTTAATGTAATCCATCGGTCCGGGACGATATAAAGCATTCATTGCAATAAGATCGTCAAACCTGTTTGGTTTAAGTTCTTTAAGATATTTTTTCATCCCGTCGGACTCAAACTGAAACAAACCTGTGGTTTCTCCTTTAGAATACAATTCAAATGTTTTTTCGTCATCAAAAGGAATATTATCTATGTCGATATCAATACCTCGGGATTGTTTTATATTTTCGACGGCGTCTTTTATTATCGATAAAGTTTTTAATCCGAGAAAATCCATTTTCAGTAAGCCTACGTCTTCTACATGCTTTCCGTCGTATTGAGTTACCTTAAGGTCGGAATCTTTAGCCGTTGAAAGCGGAATATAATTAACAAGATCGTCTTTTCCGATAATTATTCCGCATGCGTGAACACCGGTATGTCTTACGGAACCTTCAAGCGTTTGTGCAAATTTTAATGTTTTTCTTACAAGTTCGTCGGACGATTCTTTTGCTTCTCTTAATTCTTTAACTTCGTTAAAAGCTTTTTCCAGTGTTACGCCCGGTTTTTCGGGAACAAGTTTTGCCAGTCTGTCCGCTTCGTTTAAAGGTAAGCGTAAAACTCTCGCAACGTCTCTGATAGCGGATTTTGCCGCCATAGACCCGAATGTTATTATATTTGCAACTCTGTTTTCTCCGTATTTTTCAATAACCCATTTTAAGACTCTTTCTCTTCCGTCTTCGTCAAAATCAATATCAATATCCGGCATTGAAATACGGTCGGGGTTTAAAAATCTTTCGAAAAGCAAACCGTATTTTATCGGATCTATATCGGTAATTCTCAAACAATACGCTACAGCCGATCCGGCAGCTGAACCTCTTCCCGGACCGACGGAAACATTCATTTCTCTCGCAGCTTTTAAAAAGTCCCATACTATTAAGAAATATCCGGGGAATCCCATTTTTATAATTGTATCGAGTTCAAAATCAACACGTTCTTTTATCTCATCCGTAATTTTGCCCCAACGCATTTTTGCACCTTCGTATGTTATGTAACGCAAATAATCCGCTTCGGCAGTAAAGTTTTCCGGTAAAACAAATTCCGGCATTACCGGATCTCTGTCCAAATCAAAAACCTCTATTTTATCTGTTATTTCCAAGGTGTTTTCAACAGCTTCCGGAAAATCGGAAAATAAATCAGCCATTTCTTCCGGAGTTTTCAGATATTCTTCTCCTGAATATTGCATTCTTGAAGGATCGTCAAGATCTTTACCCGTACTTAAAGCAATTAAAATGTCATGAGCTTCGGCATCTTCTTTATTTATAAAATGAACATCATTAGTTGCTATATATTTAACACCTAATTTTTGAGAAATTTTAACTATTTCCCTGTTAACCGTTTCTTGAAATTTAAAAGTCTTTTCGTCTTTTTCGAAAATTCCGGTTTTATGCCTCTGCATTTCCAGATAATAATCTTCTCCGAAAAGATTTTTATATTTTTTTACAATATTTTCCGCCTCTTTAGTATCTCCGTTTAAAACAGCTCTCGGGAAAGCTCCCGCAAGACATGCCGAAGAAACTATCAGCCCTTCTCCGTATTTTTCCAAAAGTTCAAAATCTATCCGGGGCTTTCGGTAAAATCCTTCAATCCACCCTAAAGATACCAATTTTATAAGGTTGTGGTATCCTTTCTCGTTTTTTGCCAATAAAATTAAATGATCCGACTTTTTGTCTTTTTCTTTATCTCTTCTGAAACGTGATTCTTTAGCAACATATACCTCGCATCCCAATACGGGTTTAATACCGTTTTTTAAGGCAAGTTTATGAAATAACTTTACACCGAACATGTTACCGTGGTCTGTTATTGCAACGGAAGACATTCCCGAGTTTTTAACTTTCTCCATTAAAGCCGGAAGAGCCGATGCTCCGTCTAAAATAGAATATTGTGTATGCAAATGCAAATGGGTAAATTGAGGCATTTTGTATTTATTTTACCGGTTAAAAAACTTGTAAAAATATTAAATTAAGATATACTTTACATTGGTTGTTAATAAATTTTAACTTGAAAAAATCGAAAGATAAAAACACCGTTTATTACAAATTCCGAGAAACTGCTTATATAAAGCATCTTTAATAAAACGAACGAACAAAGATTTGTTTTATGTTTTAAGAATAAGCATGTATCTTTGTTTAAATTTAACAAATCCGAAAATCTAAATTATTTTAAAATCATGAAAAACTTTTTTAACTACGTATTGGCAAGTATGCTGGGAACATTTTTGGTTCTTTTTGTTTTTTTTATCATAAACCTTGTTATTCTCGGCGGAATAATATCTTCTTCCGGAGTTTTTTCCGAAAAAGAAACAGTTGTTCCCGAAAACTCGGTATTGATATTATCGTTTAAAAATGCCGTTGCCGAAAAAGCATCGGTAAAGCCGGACTTCGGCACGCTTAAATTTCGTAAAACACTCAGCCTGAAAAGTGTTACGGATGCAATAAAAAAAGCAAAAACAGACGACAGAATAAAAGGTATTTATTTAGACTTATCACTTTTAAATACCGGATTTGCATCAACCGAAGAATTAAGAAATGCATTGAAAGATTTTAAAAGTTCCGGTAAATTTATAACGGCACACTCCGATTTATATACCCATAAATCATACTACCTTGCATCCGTTGCAGACAAAGTATATTTAACACCCGGAGGTATTCTTCAATTTTCCGGATTAAGCGCACAATTAGTCTTTTTTAAATCATTACTGGATAAAATCGGCATAGAACCGCAAATTATTCGTCACGGTAAATTTAAAAGTGCAGTAGAACCGTTTATGTCTGATGAGATGAGCGATGCAAACAAAGAACAAACAATGCGTTTTATTTCATCTTTATGGGGTTCTTTACTTAAAGCGGTAAGTGAAGAAAGACATATTCCTGTTGCCGAGCTTAACAAATATGCGGACGAGCTGTCGGCTGCCGACGCAAAAGACGCATTAAAATTAAATCTTGTTGACGGATTAAAATACGAAGACCAAATAATACAAGAATTAAAACAAAAAACCGGTATATCCGAAGATAAATCGTTAAATGAAATAAATTTGACGGATTATATTGCTTCAACCAAAGACATAAAAGAAATACTCGAGAATAAGGAAAACAACATTGCCGTAATTTATGCGGACGGAGAAATTGTTGACGGAGAAGGAACTGAAGAACAAGCAGGATCAAAAACTTTATCGGAAGCTATTCGCAAAGCAAGAGAAGACGAATCGGTAAAAGCCGTTGTTCTGCGGATAAATTCTCCGGGCGGAAGTGCTTTGGCATCGGAAGTTATTTGGAGAGAAACCGTTCTTACCGGACAAAACAAACCTTTTATGGTTTCCATGGGCAATTTGGCCGCGTCCGGAGGATATTACATTGCTTGCGGAGCAGATACCATAGTTGCCGAACCTACAACTCTTACTGGAAGTATCGGTGTTTTCGGAATTTTGTTTAACGCTAAAGAACTGATGAATAAATTAGGTATAAACATTAATACGGTAAATACCAATAAATATTCGGATATAGGAAGCCCGGCAAAAAAATTATCGGATTACGAAAGAGGAATAATAAAAAAAGCAATAGAAGATGTTTATTCAACTTTTATTGCCCATGTAGCCGAAGGCAGAAAAATTTCCGAAGATTCTGTTGACGCAATAGGTCAAGGTCGTATATGGAGCGGTGAAGATGCTTTAAAAATAGGACTTGTAGATACTTTGGGCGGACTTGAAACGGCAATTAATATCGCTGCCGAAAAAGCCGGATTAAAAACATACGGTATAAAATATTACCCCGAAAAAGATAAATTTTCATTACTTTTGGAAAATATGTTAAACGAAGCCAAAACATCTTTAATAAAAAACGAACTGGAAAGTGCCTATCCGTATTACGAAAAATTAAAAAACGTAAAAAATATGTCGGGAATACGGGCACAAATTCCTTATTATTTGGAAATTAAATGATTTTATTAAAATTTATATTTCTTTATCCCGTTTCGGTTATTTACGGTCTTATCGTAAAAATAAGAAATTTTTTATTTGATAATCAGATAATTAAATCTAAAGAGTTTCACATTCCGGTTATTTCCGTCGGCAATATTACCGTCGGCGGAACCGGAAAAACTCCGGTAACGGAATATTTGGTCGGCTTATTAAAAGACAAATATAACGTTGCGGTATTGAGCCGGGGATATAAACGTAAAACAAAAGGATTTATAATTGCCGACAAAAACGCATCAGCGGAAACAATCGGAGACGAACCATATCAAATATTTTTAAAATTTCCGGACATTACGGTTGCCGTTGACGAAAAAAGAGCCCGCGGAATAGAAAACCTTTTAAATACAAATAAAAATATTGAAGTAATAATTTTGGACGATGCTTTCCAGCACAGATATGTCCGACCTTCTTTATCGATTTTGGTAATTGATTTTACGCAGGGTTTC
>JAADDR010000118.1 GCA_013153865.1 Chlorobiota bacterium
AAACGGAAATCTTGAAACAATTTATATTTATTATTTTTTTTATTTTTTATAATTTTTCGTTTTTAAATGCCCAAAATTCCGAAATATTTGAAATAACGGGAAGAGTCATAAGCGAAAAAAACGAAAAACCCGTTTCATACGCAACAATATTAAATCTTAAAAAAAATAAAGTTACGGCTTGTGATTCATTGGGATATTTTTACGTAACCGTATTATCCGACGATATTCTTGTCATAAAAGCATTAGGATACGAAAGAGTTACGGTAACTTTTAAAGACAAAAAAATAAATCCGAAAGAAATCTTTATAATAAAACTAAAAGAAAAAACATATAAAATTGACAACGTGAACATTTTTGACGAACGATGGGAAGACTTTGTCTTTGAATTTTCACATTCGGATATTCAAAAAGACCCTGCACAAGAACGCATAAACAAATGGTTCTACACTCTCGTAGATCCGAAAGAACTCGCACAACTTACCGCATCCGCCGCAATCGGAATACCTATAAATTTCAAATCTAAAGCCGACAGACAAAAAATAAAAGTCGCAAAACTCAAACAAATCGAAAAAGAAAATAAAATAATAGAATCAAAATACAATCCCGATTTAGTTTCCGAACTTACGGGATTAAACAAAACGGAAACTGTCAAATTTATGAGATTTTGCAATTTCGACAGAGATTACCTGCTCTCGGCTACGGATTACGATATAATTACTTCGATAAATAAAAAATTCAAAGCATATATCAAAAGCATAATAAGATAAAATAATAAAATTATTTCCAAACATTCATATTACACAATCATATAAAAAATAATAATCAGGATAAATATTCAAAAAAATAAAAAACAACCTCTTTACAAATGAAAAAAATAATTCCTGTAATTCTATTCCTTCTTACCGTAAAAACAACATTTACGCAAAACTTTGAAACAGGCTTAAAATTTAACGACAAAGAATATAAAAACGTTCCCTTAAAAGCCCGTCTGACAAACTCGCTATACTCAAACATGCCGGAAACATATTCCTTAAAACAATATGCTCCCGTACCTAAAAATCAAGGCGAGCACGGAACATGCACAGGATGGGCAACCGCATATGCAGGCATGACAATATCCGAATCAATACAACAAAACAGAAAGAATAAAGAACTGACAACCGAAAACGCATTGTCACCCGGATTTGTATATAAACAAATAAAAAACAGTTCCGACACATGGTGCCGATTAGGAGCATCGTTAAAAGACGCATTTGAAATACTTAAAACAAAAGGTGTTTGCAAATACAACGACATAAACCCGATAAATTGCCCGCAATTTATTTCGCCGGCAATATTCTCAAAAGCCGAAAAACACAAAATAAAAGACTACGCAAAATTATTTAACATATCAGACCCGAAAACATTTAAAATAAACGCCGTAAAAAAAAGCATAAGCCAAAACCATCCGGTAATAATAGGAATGAATACTCCCGAATCTTTCGAAAAAGCAAAAGATATATGGATTCCGGAAGAAAATCCGGCTGAAACATACAACGGACACGCACTATGCATCGTAGGATACGACGACAATAAATATCAAGGTTCTTTCGAAGTTATCAACAGTTGGGGAACTCAATGGGGCAACAACGGATTTACCCGTATTTCATACGATACCTTTAACAACTTTGTAAAATACGCTTACGAAATAATCAGTTTGGAAACAATAACGGAAAACAAAAATTTCTCGCCGTCAGGAAATATTCAAATAATTAAAGCCGACAGCTCCGAAAACAACATAAAATTTATCGACGGCATATACCGGCTTACAGAACCCCGAGAATCAAAAACACCCGTCAGAATTATAATATCAAGTTACTGTCCCGCATTCGTTTACGCATTTACATCCGACGAAACAAAAAAAACTTTTACCGTATTTCCCCCGAACGAAAAAATATCTCCCGCCCTTAACTACGAAATAAACAAAATTGCAATACCCGACGAAAACAGATACATAAAAATAAACAACGGCGAAAATAAAAATTACCTCTGCATTTTATTCTCACAACAAAAACTAAACATAGAAAAAATAAAAAACGAAACGGAAAATACATACGGCTCATTCAAAGATCGCATCTACTATGTGCTGAAAGATAAAATAATACAACCCGAAAACATAGAATTTAATCAACAAAAAATAAACTTTAATGTAAAAAACTCCGAAAAAAATATAGCGGCAATAATCATAGAAATAGAATATACCGACTGATTATCAACACAATATAATAACAACCCGTAATATTAAGCAAAAAATAAACATGCTTTCTTGTTTTTTATTTTTAAATAAAATAACTAACTTTGTTTTGTTAACAAATAAGGAAAACTTATAAATTAATGGAATTATCCGTTCCTTCCAAGAAAAACAACAACTTAGCTTACAGGCTCTTTGAAAGTATTCAAGGCAGCAATATGGAATATACCTATCGCGGCAGCTTTACCACAAAAGTAACGGATACAATACTTGCTCTTGCCGAAACAAACCTCGCAAACGAAAATATCGAAAAAAAAATACGAAAAAGAGTATTCTTCATTATAGTTGAAGGACTTCAAAACGTTACCAGACACCAAAGCTCTACAGAATCGGACGAACTTGCCGGATATCCCGGATTATTCGTCGTACAATACAAACCCGACGGATACTACATAACCACAGGCAACCTGATTAAAATAGAACACGAAAAAAACATTCAAAAACTTATCGATAAAATAAACAGTCTTGACAAAGACGAACTGAAAAAATACTCCCTCGAAAAACTTGACGAAGGAAAATTTTCCGAAAAAGGAGGCGCAGGACTCGGATTAATAGAAATAGCCAGAAAATCAGGTAATAAACTTGTATATGCATTCGAAAAAGTTAACGACTCCTTCTCTTTCTTTTACATGCACTCAAAAATTATTGATTTTAACAATAACATACACCAAAATAAAAAAACAAGCAACAAAGACTCACTTAAAAAAATAATAGAAAGACACAAACTGCTCGAAAAAGAAAACATACTGCTTAACTTTATCGGAGCATTTACCCAAGACACACTCGTAAACCTGCTCTCAATCACCGAAAACCAACTGCAAGGAACAGTAATACTAAAAATGAAAGTATTCAATCTGATGGTTGAAATACTGCAAAACATCGTTAACCATGCCGATATATACACAATAAACAACATAACAGGCAAACACGCCATTTTCTATATCAAAGAAACAACCGAACTGCTTACATTCACATCAGGCAACTATATCGAAAACCGAAAAATTAAAGACTTTAAAGAAAAACTTGAAAATGTAAACAACTTAACCGAAGAAAAACTTTCCGAAGCATACAACGAAACACTTTTGAATTTTAACAACAAAAACGATGAAAACCCCGGATTAGGACTGCTCGACATTAAAATGAGAGCAAAAGCCCCTTTTATCTATGATTTTTACAAAATTGACGAAAAATATTCTTTTTTTACATTAAAAATTCAAATTAACAAAATGAAAGACGGATTAGAAAAATACATTATTCAAGCACAAGACGACACACCCGAAATTCTTCTCGACCCGGAAAAAGGAGAACTGAAATTCAAAGGAAAATCAATACCCGAAAATGCGGTAAGCTTCTATAAACCCGTAATAGACTGGTTACACGCCTACAAAGAAGAACCGGCAGACCACACAAAAGTTTCGTTTAAATTCGATTACTACAACACCGCAACAGACAGGCAATTAGTAAAAATTCTACTCATACTGGAAGAAATTTCAAAAAACAACGATGTAGAACTCGACTGGTATTACAACACAGGCGATATATCAATGCTTAACGACGGTAAAAAATTTAAAGAACTGATTGACCTGAACATACAGATAATCGAAATGACCGACGAAGAAAGAGAAAACTGAAACACTCAAATTACCGGAATTTACCGATATATCAGGCTGTCCGGATAACACAAAAATACAAACACTAAGCACCGGGCAGGTTTTTTATCATTACTCCGGTAATGCTTTCGGCTGCTCAAAATCCGGAAAAAATTTATAACACTTTTCCGAACAGTCTGATACATAAATAATAAAAATGCAAACAAAATTTTCGGAATTTACAGTTAAAATAATCAAAAAACCGTTCGAAAAAGAAGGATTTAAATACCCCGAAACCGCAGTCGTAACATTTTTAGACAGCGAAAAAAAAATAACAGACGAACAAACATTCGGGTATGCCGATGCGGCATACCTGAACAAATACTTACGCGAAAATAACGAACTCCAACTCGATTACGCATACATAGAAAACTTTAACATAGACTTTCTCAAAGCCGAAATATACTCCGAAAAAATAATACTGCCCAACTTCTCGGCAAAAGAAGCATTCTTTTTCTCCGAAAAAGAAATAAACCTCTCCGGTATTCTGTTCGAAGGAAAATACATAAACTTCGGCAATACTTATTTTGTTTGCAAAACACTTAACTTCTCATACTCGGTATTCTTTGCGGAAACAACCGATTTCAGCTACTCCGTTTTTAAAACAAATATCGTAAACTTTTCTAAAACAACATTCTCCGACGGAGACTTTATAATGAAAAACACAATCTTCTCCGAAGGAATAAAAGACTTTCAAAACATAGAATTTCAAGAAGGAAAAAAATCTTTTATCAACATAGAATTCGGTAACGGAGACGTTCTCTTTACCGACACAAAATTCGGTAACGGACTTACATCTTTTAAAGTATCCGAGTTCGGAAACGGAAGAATCGATTTCTCGAGAGCAAAATTCGGAAAAGGTGAAACAACTTTCGAAAAAGTAAACTTCGGAAACGGAGACGTATCATTCAGAACGGCAGAATTTGCAAACTCTAAAGTAAACTTCACGAGCGCCGAATTCGGAAACGGTAAAAAATCATTCATAAACACCGATTTCGGAAACGGAAACATATATTTTAAAAACGCAAACTTCGGCGACGGAGCAGTATCATTCAGACTTGCACAATTCGGTTCCGGAACGGCGGATTTCCACTTCAGCGAATTCGGAAACGGAAACATAACATTTGACAGAGCCGTATTCCTTAACGGAAGCATAGACTTTAAAGCCGTAAATTTCGGAACGGGAAAAGTAAGTTTCGACAAAACATACTTCGGAGACAATAACATAACTCTCGAAGGATCAACATTAAACGGCGAACTTGCAATTAAAAATTCCGTTTTCGGAAAAGGCGAATTTAACTTCAGCGAAGCCGATTTCAAAAACTCCGACGTAGAAATTAACAACGTTGACTTCGGCATAGGCAAAATAACATTCAAACAATCGAATTTCAGAACACTCTCGCTCAAAGGATCACAACTCGACAACTATTTTAACCTGCAAATTACATCCTGCAAAATGCTCGACTTATCCGATACCGTAGTAAAAGACATACTCGACATAAATCCGCCCGACTTCGACCCGGTTATAGAAGCAATAGACCTTTCCGGAATGAGACTGCTCGGAAGAATCTACATAGACTGGAGAAGAGCAAACATTAAAGAACTTATCTACAAGCAAAACACAAGTTACAAAAGCAAAGAAGAACAATTCAGAATCCTGAAAGAAAACTACAACGCCACCGGACAATATTCCTACGAAGACGAAGCATACGTAGAATTTAAAAGAACAGAAGCCAAAGCACTTCTGCAAGACGAAATATCAAAAAAAAACAGACTTAAAATAACGGCATATATAAAATACGCTTTCAAATGGCTTGTTTTCGATAAAATGGGAAAATTTGCAACCGACCCTCTCAGAGTACTTACCACAATGCTGATTACATATCTTATTTTCACCTTTCTGTATCTAATTTTAGCCGAATTCGGAGAAGTACACATAGTCTCCTCGCTGTTTGCCCCCGACGACCCGAGAATACTCTCCCCTGCCGGAAAAGCATTCTATCACAGCGCAATCACATTTCTTACTATAGGATACGGCGATTATTATCCGGAAGGAATATCAAGATGGATATCCGGTATCGAAGGTTTTGTGGGACTTTTTTTAATGTCATACTTTACGGTAGCATTTGTAAGAAAAATATTAAGATAAAAAATGGACGACCAAAATAAATACTTCGACAGAGAACTGAGTTGGCTCTCTTTTAACCGGTTAGTACTCGAACAAGCAAAAGATACATCGCTGCCTTTATTCGAGCGTATAAAATTTTGTGCAATATACGACTCTAATCTTGACGAATTTTATCGCGTAAGAGTAGCACATTATCAAAGTCTTACCGATATACCGAAAAAAAGCCGCAAAACACTCGACTACTCGCCGAAAAAAGTCCTCGCAAAAATAAAAGAAGAAGTTACCGAACAACAAAAAGAATTTGAAGACAACTTCTACAACAGCATTATCCCCGAACTGGAAAAAAACAAAATAATTCTTTGGCAGGGACAAAAACTCGAAAAACTGCATAAAGACTTCCTTAAAGACTATTTCTCTAAAGAAGTATTGCCCGAAATACAACCCGTTCTGCTGTCAAGCGACGGCGAAATAATGCCTTTTCTCAAAGATAACGTAATCTATCTGGCACTTAAAATGCATAAAAAAAGCCGCCCTGCCGATTACCGTTCAAATTATGCCGTTATACAAGTCCCGTCAAATACCCTCGACAGATTTACCGAACTGCCGAAACTAAACGGCAAATATCTGTATATGTTTCTCGAAGACATAATAAGAAAACATCTGAACATAATATTTCCCGGATACGACATAACAGCATCATACAGCATTAAACTGTCCAGAAATGCCGATTTAATGATAGAAGACGAATTTTCAGGCAACCTTTTAAACAAACTTAAAAAAAGCCTCAAACAAAGAAAAACCGGCTTCCCCGCAAGATTTTCGTACGACAGAAACATACCCCGAGATTTAATGCATGTGCTTAAAGCTGCTTTTAACCTATCGGAAAAAGACTTTTTTCCTACCGGAAAATATCTCAATTTCAGCGATTTGTTTAAATTTAAAAATCCGCTGACCCCTTTATGCGAACTGCAACCTCTTAAGCAATTGCAACATCCGGTAATAGACAAATACGACTCTATTATAGATGCCGTAAACAAAAACGACATACTTTTGCATTTTCCGTATCAAACATACGACTACGTATTAAGATTTTTTCACGAAGCCGCAACAGACCCCGAAGTAGAAGAAATAAAAGCAACACAATACAGAGCAGCTACAAACTCGGCGGTTGTAAATGCTCTTATAGCAGCCGCAGGCAACGGAAAAGAAGTAACGGTATTCGTAGAAGTAAAAGCAAGATTCGACGAAGAAAACAACATAGCTTTTGCGGATAAAATGAGAAAAGCGGGTATAAACGTAATAGCAAGCATTCCCGGTCTAAAAGTACACGCAAAAGCCGCTATTGCAATAAAAAGAACTCCTGCCGGAAAAAAGAAAACATACGCTTTTGTAAGCACCGGAAACTTCAACGAAAAAACTGCAACTCAATATGCCGACGAGGGCTTTTTTACATCGGATAAAAATATTACCAAAGACCTCGAAAAATTATTTTTTTACCTCGAAAATCCGGTAGAACAATATAATTTTAAACACATATTAGTTCCCGGATTTAATATGATTTCCGTACTTAAAGAAAAAATAAACAGAGAAAAAGAAAATGCCGAAAACGGAAAAAAAGCATACGTAATATTAAAAGTAAACGGAATAGGCGACAAAGAAATAATAGACATGCTCTATGATGCGGGAAGCAGCGGCGTAAAAACCGATTTAATAGTAAGAGGAATATGCAAATTACGACCCGGTATGCCTTTCAGCCCTAATATAACCGCAACGCGAATTGTCGACAGATTTTTGGAACATGCCAGAATATACGCTTTCTACAACAGCGGCGATTGGGATATTTATATTTCTTCGTCAGATTTTCTGACACGAAATTTAAGAAGACGTATAGAAACAGCTGTTCCGATTTACGACGAAGATTTAAAAAAAGAAATCACGGATATTCTCAAAATACAGCTGCGAGATAACACAAAAGCCAAACTGCTAGATAAAAACATAAGAAATACGGATAAAAAAATTCCGAAAAACGGTAAAAAATACCGTGCTCAGACAGATATTTACGACTATCTTAAAAAGAAAATCAATAAATTCAACTCTTAAACTTACGTATAAAACCCAAAATACCTATTGCCGAAAGTTCTTTTTCTTTTTCAGCTTCCTTTTTGCTCTCAAAACGAAGAGAAACTTTATAAACGGCCGATTTCTTGCAGGCAAAATCAAAATAAGGTTTAGAAGAACGTGCGGAAACAAAGTTATAAGGAGTATCTTCGCTTAAAGTATCTCCGTATAATTTCATAACTACATGCTTATTTTCCGAATAACAACATAAAGCAAACCGATAAAGCGTTCCCTTCATAAGATAAACATCCCATTCTTCGCCTTTAAGAGCTTCGTCGCCCTTGTGCCTTGTCATATTAACCGTAAAATCGTTTAAAAAGGTAATACTGTCTCCGAAAACTTTTGCACACTCAAAAACAGAAAACCTGTCAATTTGCTGAGCATAAATTTTAGAAAACGATAAAATCAATAAAATAATATAAATCCTTAAAAAACGATTCATTGATATTCTTCTGAAAAGAAATTTGAAAGAGTAAAAATATTAAAATTTTTAAAAATCATGCAAAAAACAAAAAGAAATAAAATACATACATTGGTTACATATGTAACATAC
>JAADDR010000085.1 GCA_013153865.1 Chlorobiota bacterium
TTACTATGTTTTGAACACGCTTAATCAGTATGATATTAAACCGAATAAAGCTTATATAAATTTTTCGGGATTTATAGAAAAAGATACCGAGTTTTATTATTTTATACATCAGTATTTGCCCAAAATTAATTTTTTGAAGTTAAATACCGGGCTTACCTTTAATTTTAAGGATTTGGAAGAACATTATTTTTATAATCTGCTGAATCTTCATAATGAGAATTATTAGAGGGCAATTAAAAGGTCGCAAGATATTTCCGCCCAAGGGTTTTGATGCCCGTCCGACTACCGATTTTGCCAAAGAGTCTTTATTTAATATTTTAGGGAATATTTATGATTTCGGCAATGCGGATATTTTGGATTTGTTTTCGGGAAGCGGAAATATCAGTATGGAGTTTTTGTCGGAGGGATGCAAAAGTATTACGGCAGTAGAGCTTAACCGCAGATATGCCGAGCATATAAAAAAGCAGTTTGCCGAAATGTTTCCCGGTAAAGGCAGTGTAATATGTGCGGATGTATTCAGGTTTTGTAAAAAACGCGATTTGCATTACGATATTATTTTTGCCGACCCTCCTTTTAAGGATAAACGTATTGCCGTTTTGCCTGATTTAATTTTTTCGAATCCGGGAATAAAAGACGATTTATTGTTTGTTTTGGAGCATCCGAAATATTTTGATTTTTCGGGTCATGAGTTTTTTAAGGAACATCGCAAATACGGTAATATTCATTTCAGTTTTTTTGAAAAAAAATAAGATATTTTTTTGCGGATAAAAAAAAGCGTGTATATTTGCACTCGCAAAAACGAAAAGGTCCGGTAGTTCAGTTGGTTAGAATACATGCCTGTCACGCATGGGGTCGCGAGTTCGAGTCTCGTCCGGACCGCCGAAATAAAATAAAAACCCTTACAAGTCAATGATTTGTGAGGGTTTTTTGTTTGGCGTTACAACAGATTAAAAATTAATATCAAGAACTATTTCGAATACTTCTTTTTTTGTGTTGTTTTCGGAAGTGTCTTGTCCGTAATATGCAAATATTTTGTTTTTAAGGAATCTGTATGATATTCCCGCAAAGTATCCTGATTTATAATACCCGGAGGAAGTGTCGGATTCGAAATTATCGTATCTTCCGAATATTGCAAAAGATGTTTCGGGTATTTTAAATTCTGCAAAAGTTGACCATCCTTTGTTTTTTGCCGCAAATCCGTACTCGTTTAGGTATATGCCTTGATAATCACCTCTTCCGAAATAATATTGTCCTGTAAGAACATAGTGCGAATTATTATACGACAGCATTATAAGGTTCATTATAAAGTCGTGCGATAGGGCGGTATTACCTTTTCCCGCTATTCCGGCGTAAGTGATTTGCAGGTTGTTTAATGTATTCGGAAAAGGTTTTAATGTTATTCTGCCTTCGAGAGTTTTGTTATTGTTGTTTTCGAATTTATGGTAACCTCCTCCGTTGTATATTCCTACGGCAAAACTTCCGTATTTTCCGTCTTTGTTTTTTTTGCGTTTTCCTATTAATCCTTCGTAAAGTATTCCGAAATCTGCCGTGTTTACTATTCCTGTTTTTTCGATAAACATTTTTCCTTGCGAGCGGTATTCGTTAATATGTTGTTCGAAATCTACAAAGGGTCTGTGCGCCAACCCTAATTCGGCATAAGAGTTTTTAAGTATTCCGTTTTTGAACGGTTTGAGTTTCATGTATATGTATTTCATTCTTATTTCTACGTTGCCTGCATCGTTTCCTTCGCTGTCTATTGTAATGTCTTGCGTATATCTTACTGATATACGGTCGCTTAGTTTAGATTTAAGGGTGATATATCCTCGTTTTAATGAAAATTTGTTTGATTTTTCGCTTATGTCGTATTTGCTGTTAAGATACCATTTTCCGGATAATTCGGTTCCGGATATTATTTTTTTGCGGAAGGAACTGTCTGCCTGCGAATATGCATCAGTAAAATTATGCAGTATGATAATGCCGGTAAAAAAAAGTATTCTGCCGTAAATTTTCATTTTGCAAAATTAGTTTTTATTTTTTTGTCGAATAAAAAAATATGTGTCAATTTATTTTATTTTTGCTATGTAATCAGTTTAAAAGTTTCAGGTTTGAAAAAATATGTTTTGGATACTTCGGATCCTCGTAAGTTATCATTGTTTGTATCTGTATTGATAAGTTTTTTTACCGGGTTTTTATATTCCGTTTCGTGTTTTGTTTACGATAGCGTTTCGTTTCATTTTACGGTTGCTTTGTTTATTGTTACGGGTAATTTTTTGTTTTCTTATTTTGTGTTTAAGTTTATTTTGAGGAAGTTTATTTACGATAAGATACGTCTTATTTATAAAACGGTAAGAAATTTAAAGTTGCAAAAAGAAGAAAAACCCGATATGAATTTGAATTCGGATATAATAAAAGAGGTAAAAGAGGAGGTTGAAGTTTGGGGGGAGGAACATAAACGCGAGATTTCCACTTTAAAAGAGCGTGAAACATTCAGGAGAGAGTATATAGGGAATATATCTCATGAGCTTAAAAATCCTATTTTTAATATTCAGGGTTATATATATTCGTTGATGCACGGTGCTGCGGAAAATCCGGAACTTTTGAAGAAATATCTTAAACGAACTAATAAAAATGTTGAGCGTATAATAACGATAATTGAAGATTTGGATACTATTTCGGAACTTGAGATTACTGATTTAAAAACTAATTTTAAGAATTTTGATATTCTTCGTACCGCAAAAGATGTTGTTGATTTATTTGTTGATAAAGCCGCCGAAAAGAATATAAATATTTTTTTCAGAGAGAGATATTTGCATCCTCTAAATGCCGAAGGCGACGAAAATCGTATAAAACAGGTATTTATAAATTTGATTGATAATGCGATTAAATACGGTTTTGAAAATACGCGCATTAAAATCAGTTTTTTTGATATGGACAGTAATTATTTGATAGAGATAACCGATGAGGGACCGGGTATTCCGGAAGAAGATTTGCCTCGTATTTTCGAAAGATTTTATCGCACCGATAAGGCACGTTCGAGGGATAAAGGCGGCAGCGGGTTGGGGCTTTCGATAGTTAAGCATATTATAGAGGCGCATAATCAAACCATAAATGTAAGAAGTACCGTAGGTGTGGGAACAACCTTTGCTTTTACGGTAATGAAAGCTTGATACAGTATTCCCTTATTGCCGTTTTTTTATTATCTTTGCAAAGGTTAATATTTTTAAAAAATTATAAATTATTGAATTATGAAGCGATTGTTATTATTGCCCGTTTTATTCGTTATTTTTTTGTCTGTATCCTGTCAACTTACGCAGGAGTATCATTTTAATAAAGATTTGTCGGGAAGTTACAGTTTTGAAATGAAAATGGGTGATTTTTTAAATATGATGCAATCTATGGATACTTCGGGCAATTTTGAATCGACCATGGATACTTTGGATAAGTCGTTTGATATGATAATGCAAAAATACGGCGATGCCGGAGCAAAGAACGTTAAAGCCGGATGGAAAGACGATAAGACTACTTTGTATGTAAAATTTGATTTTACGAGTCCGGATGATTTAAATTCCATATTTTTAAAATCGTCTGAAGGTTCGGGTTTTGATTTTTTCGGGGGTAAGTCGGGCGGTGCGGCAAGTTTTTCACATAAAGGGAAACGGCGTTTGTCGATGGATTTTCCGGAATTGGACGACAGTATATCGACAAAAGATTTTGCATCCGTTAAAGATTATATATCGGTTGAAACGATTTTTTCGTTTGACAGAAGGATAAAAAGTATAAGTAATAAGAATGCGGAAATAAGTGCCGACGGGAAAAGTTTTAAATTTTCCGGTAAGGCGGATGATTTTTTGAATAAGGATTATTCCATGGATACCGATGTTAAACTCCGGTTTAAATAATTTACGAATGATTTGGCAAATGTTTTGTTTTAGGTATTTAAAAAAATATATTCGAAAGTAAAAATGATATTTGCGGCAACCTTTTTTTAAACTTTTCGTATATTCTTTTAAAAAAAACTCAGAAAATGATTAAGCATATTGTATTTGTTAAGATTAAAGGAGCGGCATCCGATGAGGAAAAACTGAATGATTTGCAAAAACTGAAAGATGCTTTGGATAACTTGCCGTCGGAAATACCCGAAATTAAAAAATATGAAACCGGTATTAATATATCGGATTCTTCAACGGCTTACGACCTTGCTTTAAGCGGTGATTTTGAGTCTGCGGAGGCTCTTGATGTTTACAGAAATCATCCTGCTCATTTAAAGGTTTTGGATTTGATAAGCAGTATAAAGGGCAGAACAGCCGTTGTTGATTACGAATATTAGTTTTATTTGTCGAGATATAATAAAATTAGAAGAACGGATTTTTAATGTCCGTTCTTTTTTCGGAGTAAATAATAAACTGATTAATTTATATTTTGCAGAAAATATATTAATGCTCCCGTTATCGAAATTATTGCCGCAACCGCAATAATTATTTTTATTTTACTCCACGGTCTTTCTGTTTTTACTTTACCCGTTTGCGCATTTATTATAAATCTGTATATTTTGTCGTTGTATTTATAAGAACTTATCCATACGGGCATCAATATGTGTTTGAATTTAGTATTTGAGTATTCTGTGTTTACGAAGTCTATTTGCTGACGGTCGCCGCCTATGTCTTGTCTTATTTTAAATCTTATATCCGGTTCGATTTTTATTTTTGCCGTATCGAAACCTTTTTTCAGGTTTATTTGATATGTTTCCGTTTTAAAACCGCTGAGATATTTTGTATTGTAAGGAACTAATTCTTTAAGATTCCACGGGTCTAAATCGTATATGAGGTCTGTCGGCAGAGATTTGCTTGCCGGAACAATAATATCGTTAAAATACATATTTATATTTCCGCTTACGTTTGTCCACCTTGTTCTTCTCGAGCTTATTGTTTCTCCGTCGTCAGAAATTGTTTTTTCTATATAGTCATCACCTCTTTTGCCTCTGTAATTTATGTGTGTATGTGTGTCGAAAGTCCAAAAAGGGATATAAACCCCCGAAAGTTTTGCGGTATTGCCTGTTTTGGTTTTTAGTTTCGAAGGTGCAAACCAAAGTTTTTGTATTTTTTTTTGATACAGTTCGAGGGCTTGTTTTTTTGTTATTTTAAACGGCAGCAGTGCTTTCGGACTTATAATTTCGGATGTGTGAGTATTTTCGGATATTAAGGGGCTTCCGCAGAAGTCACATATTGATGTTATAATATCGGAATCGAAGGTTGTTTCCGCACCGCAAGTATCGCATTTTATTGTTGTTATTTTAATTTTCTCGGAGTTATTGTTGTTTACGAAATTTTCGTAATCGAGTTCTTTTACGGCTTCCGCTTTTTCGGTTTCGTCAGTTTCTATTTTGTTAACGGCTCCGCAAAATTCGCATTTAAGATTATCGGTTCCGGGTTCGAATATAAGTTTTGCTCCGCAATTGTTGCATGTTATTTCTTTTTGTATGTTGTTGGTTTCGGTTGTTTCTTTTTTCATTTTTGATATGTTTTTAAATTTTATCTTGTATGAAAGTATTAAAAAAAGCACCTGAATGCTTTTTTCAGGTGCTTTAGTTTTTTTACTTTGCCGGCGGAGGGGGAGGCGGTACCGGCGGTGTGCTTCCGAAGAGTTTTGCCGTTTCGGAAACTTCGGCTGCGGTCAGCCATCCGGGCATTCCCTGTTTCCAGACGTAAGTATCTTTTGTTATTTTACCTTCGGTAATCATTTGTTTTAAGGTTTCTATACTGAATGGTCCTTCTTGTTTTCCGTCGTATGATATAAAGTATTGTGTTAGGGGCGGCGGAGGCGGCACGTTTTGTTTTTCTTGCCGTTGTTGTTGCATCATGTTGTTTTGGTTCATCATTTGTTGCATCATTGCCATTCCCATCATTCCTTCCATTCCTCCTCCAGCAGCCGGGTTTCCGGCTGCGGCTTCCATTGCGTCTGCCGTTTTCATGCGGCTGTATCTGTCCATGTCGCCGAGCATGTTCATTCCTGTTCCTTCGTCTAATTTTTCTTGTAAGTTTTCCGGCAGACTTATGCTTGAGACTAAAAATTTGGTTATTTCGAGCCCGTATTCTTTAAATTCTTCTCCGAGTCTTTTTTGGCAGAAGTCGGATATGTCTTTGTAGTTTTGTGCCATATCGAGCAGCGGTATTCCGCTTTCGCCGACGGCGTCGATGAATTGTGTGACGATAAGGTTTCGCAGTTCACCTGTAATTTCTTCGGTTGTGAAGTCTCCGCTTGTTCCGAGTATTTCTTTTACGAATTTAACGGGGTCGGATATTCTCATTGTGTATGTTCCGAATGCTCTTAAACTTACTCTTCCGAAATCTGCATCTCTAATGTAAAATACGTTTGGAGTTCCCCATTTTTGGTTTGTGAATTTTTTTGTGTTTAAGAAATAGACTTCGGCTTTAAAAGGGCTGTTAAATCCGTGCATCCATGCGTTGAGCGTTGTTAGGAGAGGCAGGTTTTTTGTTGTAAGTTCGTATCTTCCGGGAGGGAATACGTCGGCAATTTTTCCTTCGTTTACGAAAACCGCCACTTGCGATTCTCTTACGGTAAGTTGTGCTCCGGTTTTTATTTCGTTGCCTTCTCTTTTGAAACGATATGCTATTGTGTCACCGGTATTGTCTGTCCATTCTATTACGTCAATAATTTGACCTCTGAGTTTGTTAAATAGTCCCATGTTGTAATGTTTTAATTTTTCGGGTTAATGAAATTTTCGGGCTTTGAAAATACACTTTTTAAGTTTATCGTCAAATTTTTATTTATTCTTTGTGTTAAATATTTTTGTTTTTTGTCAGAGATATTTTTTGAGTATTTTACTTTTTCTTCTTAGTATTTTCAGTGTCCGGCTTTTGAGTTGCCTGACTCTTTCTCTTGTAATTTCGAAGTTTGCGCCAATTTCTTCGAGGGTTAGCGGGTGTTGCATTTCGAGTCCGTAATATTGTTTTATTATTTCGGCTTCGCGATAGGGCAGTGTAGCTAAAATTCTTTTGAGTTCTACGGTAAGAGATTGTTTGATGAGTTGTTTCTCCGGCGATTCTGAGTTTTCGTTGCTTATGATGTTGTATAAAGACATGTCTTCGTCGTCGTTTATGGGGGCGTCCATTGATATGTTACGGTCTGTTCCCGCAATAACTCTTTGCACGTCTTTAGGTGCTATTTTGAGTTCGTCGGCAATTTCTTTAACGGTAGGTTCTCGTCTGTATTTTTGCAGCAGTTCGAAGAATGTTTTGTTTACTTTGCTTGCGGTAGTTATTTTATTAAGCGGCAGTCTTACAATTCTTGCATGTTCGGCGAGTGCTTGTAATATTGATTGTCGTATCCACCAAACTGCGTAAGATATAAATTTGAAACCTTTTGTTTCGTCGAAACGTTTTGCTGCTTTAATTAGTCCTATATTTCCTTCGTTTATGAGGTCTATGAGACTAAGTCCTTGGTTTTGGTATTGTTTTGCTACGGAGACTACAAATCTGAGGTTTGCTTTTATGAGCTTGTCTAATGCGTTTATGTCTCCTTTTTTGATTTTTGCTGCTAACACGGCTTCTTCTTCGGCAGTTACCATTTCGTATTTGCTTATTTCATGCAAATATTTGTCGAGAGAAACTGATTCTCTGTTGGTTACTTGTCGTGTTATTTTCAGTTGTTTCATTGGTTTTTCGGTTAAAACCGTAACTGTTTTTTACATGCTAAAGATAAATATTAATTCTGTATAAAACAATATTTTAAAATCCTATGGTTTCGGCAGAGCCGAGAGTTTTGTTTACTTCTATGTTTTTTACGTCAGAATATGTAAGAGTTTTAATATCTGATGAAGAACGTTCTCTTGCCGGAATTTCCGCCATTCTGAGGTTTTGATTTTTTACGGCTTCTTCTGTTATTTTTCTTATTGTTCGTGCATTTCCGAAATATTTATCGCGTGTTTTGTAAAGTTTGTTTATGTATGTTATAAGGTGTTTTTCGGCTTCTTTGTCTGGAGTCAGTCCTTCTTTTTTAAGCATTTGTAAGCAAATTTTGTATAATGTTTCCGGGTCGTAATCATCAAAAATTAATGTTTTGTCGAATCTTGATTTTAATCCGGGATTTATTTTAAGAAATGTTTCCATGTTTTGCGGGTATCCTGCAACTATAACGGCAAATTCTCCTCTGTTATCTTCCATGTTTTTGATTAATACTTCTATTGCTTCGTTGCCGTAGCTGTATTGCCCGCCTGCAGCGAGGGCATATGCTTCGTCAATGAATAAGACTCCTCCGAGTGCTTTGTCTATTTTTTCTTTTGTTTTTAGTGCCGTTTGTCCGACGTATCCGGCTACCAGACCTTCTTTTCCGGTTTCTATTATATGTCCTCTTTCCAATAATCCGAGAGCTTTGTATATTTTTCCGAATATTCGGGCAACGGTTGTTTTGCCTGTCCCGGGGTTTCCGCTGAATATTGCGTGCAGCGAGAATTTGTTTAAAACGTTTTTGCCTGTTTCTTTGTAAAAGTTTACGAGTTTGATGAGTTCGTTTATTTCGTTTTTTATTTTATCCATCCCTATCAGGTTGTTCATTTCTTCGAGAGCTTCCGAGAGCAGTTCGTTGTCTGTCGGGATTTTAATTTTTACTTGTGATTTCAGTGTTTTTATTTTTCTTATATCTTCGGATGTTATTATCGAGAGTTCTTGTTTGGAGAGTTTTTTTACGTTGTTTTTTTTCATTAATCTGAGAGCCATATTCATTTTGGCTTCGTCTATTATGTGGTATGCGTATCGTGCGTTGCCGAATGTTTTATCGCGGTTTCGGTATGCTTCGGTAAGAGTTTTTTTTATTAGTTGTGCAGCTTCGTCGGTTAAGACCACATTTCTTTTTTTTGCTGCAAAAAGTGCAATGTCGAACAGCTCGTCGGGAGTATAGTCGTTAAAATGAAAAAAGTATTTTATTCTTGATTTCAGTCCGGGATTTGAATTTATCATAAACATTGTTTCTTTGGGGTATCCCGCCATCATTATTGCTAAGTCTTTTTCTCCGTCGCTCATTTCTTTAACGAGTACTTCAATAACTTCTTTTCCGAAATCTTTTTTGTCTTCGTCGGATCGAGCCAGCATATATGCTTCGTCGATAAAAAGTATTCCTCCTCTTGCTTCTTTTATTGCTTCTTTTACTTTAGGAGCTGTTTGCCCTATAAATTCTCCTATCAGTTCGGCTCTGTCAACTTCGTGAACGTGTCCTTTGGACAGAAGTCCTTTTTTACGGTATATTTTTCCGAGCAGTTTTACTACTGTAGTTTTGCCTGTTCCGGGGTTTCCGGTAAAAACGCTGTGCAGCGTTATTTCTTCGGTATCGTTAATGCCTTTTTCTTTTCTTATTTTGAGAAAGTCTATATAATTTATATGATCTTTTACTTTTTGTTTTATTTCTTTAAGTCCGATTAACTTGTCTAATTCGGCAATTAAGTTTTCGAGGGTTTCTTCTGTTTGGGTTTGTATGTTTGTTTTGTTTTCGAATGCCGAAAATGTTCCTTCGGTTTCGTATTTGCCGGTTTTAAATGATATTGATGCGACCAATGTGTCCATAAATACTATTTCTATTCTGTATCGGTCGTCTTTCCACGAGCCGGGAATATTATTTCCCCATCCTCTTTCGAAAGTGATGATTTTATTTTTGCTGCCTCCGGGTATGTGCTTCAGGGTTTCTATTCTTGCTTTTTGTTGTCCGGCACTGTCGTATATGTTTATAAAATATTCGAGGTTAAATTCTTTGTTTGTTTTTATTTTAAAGTCTGTTTCGATCCAAACGTAACGTGTTTTTTCTTTAGAGAATGTTTTAAGGTATTTGCGATTTGTTTGTTCCCATCCGTTAATATTTCCTTCATAGAGTTTTATTTCGGTAATGTCGAAGTAGGGATTTTCGTTATCGGTTACTTTTCCTATATCGTAAATGAAGAAGTTTTCGCTTCCTGCTTTTTCTTCGTTGATATATGCTTCGCATTCGTATTCTCCGGCTTTCCAGTAACCTCCGGGTGTTTCGACTCCCCAACTTTCGTAAAAATAAGCTATGCTGTCGTTTTTACTTATAAGTATGTTTTTTGTAAGATTGCATATTTGTATTCTGTTTCCGTTTGTTATGTTGTATGCTTTTATTCTTATTGAGGCATGTTTGTCTTCTGTGTCGAAGTTTTTATTGTAAACCGCTAATTCGGAGTGCAGGTATGTTATTTCGCTTTTGTCGAAAACTTTACGGTATTTTTTTTTTGAATCAACCATCCACTCCGGCGAAGCGTAAATTTTAAGAGATTTGTATTTAAGGTCTTTTTTATTCAATTTTTTTATTACAAAAATAACATGAAATTTTATTTTAAAAAAAGTCTGTTTGCGGTATTAATTATTTTTTTTAAAACGAATATTACAGAGAAATATTTCCGATAAAAAATTAAAAGTTATTCGAAAATTATTATTTTTGGACTCTTACAGTTATGAAAGAACTAAGCCCGGAAGAAATACGATTGTTTATTGATGCCGTATCCGCTAATTCGGATTATGATTTCAGCGATTATTCCGTAAAATCGTTTACTCGCCGAGTTCAGAAGTTGTCAGCCGATTACAGAACCGATGTTTCGGGATTGATAAAAAGACTGAGTGAGGATTCCGATTTTTTGGAGACTTTGGTTAAGGATATAACCGTTAATACTACGGAGGTTTTCAGAGATCCTGCCGTTTGGAGGATATTGGACAGAGAGATTTTGCCTGCGTATAAAGATTCTTTCAGGATTAATATTTGGCATGCCGGGGTGTCAACCGGTCAGGAAGTTTATACATTGCTGATACTTTTAAAGCATCACGGATTGTTTGACAGAGCAAGGGTTTATGCATCGGATTTAAATTCGGATGTTCTGGAAGTAGCAAAGTCCGGTAAATATAAATACAGAGAAATAGATGATTATATTAAAAATTTTAACGAGACTTTTAAGGATTCCGATATTTTGTATAAGTTTGATGATTATTTTAAGGTTTCGAGAGGCAGGAATCTTATAAAGGTAAAGTCTTTTTTGCTTGATAAAGTTGAGTATAAGAAGCATGATTTAACAAGTTTGACAAATCCTTTTGCCGTAAAATACGATTTGATTTTTTGTCGTAACGTATTAATTTATTTTAATCATGATCTTCAGAACAGGGTTATAAAATTGTTTGAGAGTTCTTTGTTCAGAGGCGGTGCTTTGGTTATAGGTAAGCATGAGGGGATATTGGGCAGTATTGCCGATAAGTTTGAGAAACGCGGAACGATTTTTATAAAAAAATAATTTTCAGTGTTATGTTGGATTTATTGCGAGTTAATGCCGAGAAGGCAGCATCCGTATTATCGGAATCCGAGCATGCTGTTGCTTTTACGGGTGCGGGAATATCGGTTGAGAGCGGTATTCCGCCTTTCAGGGGAGAAGAAGGTTTGTGGTCGAGATATGATCCTAAGATTTTGGAGTTAAATTATTTCTCGGCTCATCCGGAAGATTCGTGGAAGGTTATAAAAGAGATTTTTTATGATTTTTTCGGTAAAGCAAAACCTAATATTGCTCATATAACTTTGGCAGAGATGGAAAAAAGCGGTTTTTTGAAAGCCGTTATAACTCAAAATATAGACAGTTTGCATCAAAAAGCCGGCAGCAGGAAGGTAATAGAGTTTCACGGAACTTCCGAAAAAACTGTTTGTATGAGATGTAAAAGGAAGTACGATATCGGCAGTATATCTTTGGATAATTTGCCTCCCGTGTGTATTGCGTGCGGAGGGGTTTTAAAACCCGATTTTATATTTTTCGGAGAGGGTATTCCGCATGATGCGTTTGAGGAATCGATTAAGGAAACTGAACTTGCCGATGTTTTTTTGCTTACGGGTTCTACCGGTTTGGTGCAACCTGCGGCATCTTTGCCGTTTAAAGCAAAACAAAACGGCGCTTTTATTATAGAGATAAATCCGGAACGCACGGTGTTTACGGAGGGTATTACCGATATTTTTATTCAGGGTAAGGCTTCGGAGTCTTTTTCGTTGCTTTCGGATTTTCTTTTCGATGAGGGTTGACGTTATATGTTTTGATTTTTATGGAAAATCATCCTGTATTAAAGTTGATAGAAGAAGGCGAGCATCAGAGATTGGATTTTAAATTTGCCGTTAACGATTCGCGTAAGATAGCGCGTTCTTTGTCTGCTTTTGCCAATACCGAAGGGGGGCGTCTTTTGATAGGTGTTAAAGATAACGGAAAGATTGCCGGAGTAAGAAGTAACGAAGAGTTTTATATGTTGCAGGCGGCATCTGAGTTATATACGGAGCCGAAGGTTCCGTTTGAGGTTAAAACTCATTTGATAGGAGGTCGAGAAGTTATGGAGGTTGTTATAGAAAAAAGTGAGTTACGTCCTCATAAAGCGCCTGACGAGAAGGGCAGAATGCGTGCATTTGTGAGAGTAAAAGACGAAAATCTTCTTGCAAACGGATTGCTGTTGAGGGTTTGGGAGAAAGAGAAAAGCGGTAACGGCGTTGAGATAAGTTACGGAAAAGCCGAATCTTTTTTGCTGAGATATTTGAATGAGTATCCTTATATAACTTTTTCTAAGTTCAGAAAATCTTCCGGAATAAGTTTTAAGAAAGCCGAATCGGTTTTGGTGGATTTTATATTATCGGGGATTATAAAAATAGACATAAGTTCTAATTTTATATGTTACAGGTTGAGTGATTCCGATTAATTTTCGGGTTGTCCGGATATTTTCAGTTTTACGTACTCTGTCAGTATCTTTATTTCGTCTTTTTTTATTTCGTATTTTTTCAGTATTTCGGCATCGTCGTCGAAAGCGTTTTCGAGTATTTCGATTCCGGAGATTTTTACCGCTTTTGCATACATTTCGGCTGCATCGGTTTTTTGTTTTTTTGCGAGCAAAAGATGTCCGTAGTTTATAAAGTCGTATTCGGTCGGTTTGTTTTTCAGCAGTTTTTTGTAGTAATTTTCCGCCGTGTCAAATTTTTCTTCTGCGAAAGAGCACCAAGCCAAGGGTCGCATTACGCTTTTGTTGTCGGGGTCGTAATATTCTACTTTAAAATATTGCTTAAGGGCGCCTTTGTAGTCTTTAAGTGCAAGTTTGCAGTGTCCTATGTTTGCTTGTATGTGCAGATTTTCGGGGTCTTGAGGTTCTGCTTTCAGGTAATATTTAAGGGCTTCGTCGAAGTTTTTCAGTTTACGATTGCAAAAAGCTATTTTTTTTATCAGCCACAGCGACGGGTCTTTTATAATTTCGGCTTTTTTATAATTTTCCAGAGCTTTTTCGAAGTTTTTGTTTTTTTGATAGCAAAATCCTG
Organism: Chlorobiota bacterium; assembly: GCA_013153865.1. Lineage (GTDB taxonomy): Bacteria > Bacteroidota > Bacteroidia > Bacteroidales > JAADGE01 > JAADGE01. The sequence goes on from JAADDR010000085.1 coordinate 13,333, forward strand.
TTTTTTCTAATCGTTTAGCTTCTTTTTTCAGATCTTTGAATGTTATTTTTTCGAGTATTTCGGCGGCATCGGCAAAAAATTCTTTTTTGAAGTTAAGTTCCGCTATTTTTTCTATAACAGAGTTATCTTTTATTAAGATTTTGAAAAGTTTTGTGTTGTGAATGTCTAATCCCGTATCGAATATGTCTTCGAAATCGTTTTTCAGCGGATGAAGTTTGTAGAATCTGTAAATGTCTTGTATATAGCGTGTAAATATATACTTGTCTTCGTTTTTTTTGTTTAATATTTTGTCTTCTTCGGCAATTTCTTCCATTTGTTCGCTTTCTTTTTTAAATAGTTCGGCAATCATCTTTTTTTGTGTTGCGGGCATCATCGAAAGGTTGAAGCAAAATGAATATTTGTCGGAATTGCATATGTAAGCTGCTTTTTCGAGTGTTTTTACGAATGTTTTTATGCCGGAATCGTCGTTTTGTGCGGGTAATGTATTTTTAATGTCTGCATTTTCGGCATAGAAAGGCATAAACCAGTTTGCTGCTTGTCTGAAGAACGGGAAATTTTTAAATCCCGCGAAAGCACTCATGAATACATCCGAACCTTCTAACTGCATTTTTGAGAAGTCAGCCATTTTGTCCAGTAATTCCGGAGCGTCGTCGAATATTTCTTCCCAATCCGGATTAGAGTCTTCTATAAGTCCGTCGGAAATTATGTCGTCTAAATTAAGTTTATCTTGTATTTCCGGTCCGAATTTTCTCATTTCGGGAATTATTTCGTTTTGTAATCGTTCGGATAGTCGTTCGGTTTCTTTAGAGCGAATTATTTGGTATATTATGTTTGCCGTGTGTTCCGAAATGTCTTCGTCGTTGCTGATTGATTTGAGTCTTTTTATTATGTCGTCGTAAAGGTGTATTCTGTTGTCGTAGAAATACAGATTGAGAATTATTCCGGTAAGTGCTCTGTGCCAAACTCCGTGTTTGTCTGCATCGTAGAAGTCGAACATTGCGAGTATTTTTCTTTTGTCGAAGTGTCTCAGAGAGCTTATGGTAAGGGCGCTTACCGTTACGCTTGCTTCGTGTGCGAACAGTTTTTTTGATGCGGCGTATTTTTTAATTGTAAGATAGTCGTTTTCGTTTATTTCGTCTGTAAGCCAAATTAAGAAAAAGAGTTTGTTTAATTTTATTTTTCTGTCTTCGTTTTCGGAATCCGGCTTACTTGTTGCCAGTTTTGTAAGTTCTTTTTCTATTGTGATACCGTTGTTTTTTATTTGCTCTGTAAGCAGTTTTTTTTGAGCGGCAAGTTTGTTGTTTTTGTCATGGTTTAAGATATATTCCGATTTTGCTTTGTCGGCAATTTCGTATAATTGCTTTTTTATGCCGTTGCAGATTTTTTCTTTTTGGGGGTCTTCTATACCTTTCAGGTTATATTCGAGTAAGTAAGCGTATGTTTCTTTTTGTGTTAGAAGTTTGTCTTTAAGAACCGGATTTTTGAGTTCGGATATTATCTTTTCTGTTGATAATAAGGCATCGGACAGTTTGCCTGCCGAAATTGAGTTGCAAATTTTTTTATGCAGTGATGTTATGTTCATGCTCATTTTTCGGATTTTAGTTTTTTATTTTTATTCAGCAAAAACAATACAATTTATGGTCGGTGACAATTCGTCAGTTCGGTTGTGTTGATTTATTAATCTTTGTTTTGTCGAAAATCTTATATATATTTGGAAATCTTAATGCCGAAAAATATCTGAGTTAAAAAAATACAATGTTAGAAAAGATTACGAATTTTATTGATTTTTTTGAAGAAGAGAATAAATTTGATACGGACATTGAGCGTTTTAGGGCTCGTTCTTTAATTCGTTTTATAACAATCGGAATATTTTTGTTGATTATTTTTATGATTAAGACGATTTTGTCTGAGGCTTATTCGTCTTTGTATGTTCAAACCGTTTTTCTTATTGCATTATTTGTTTCGTTGTTTTTTTTCCGTTTGGGAAAGCATAGAATTGTAGCCGATGCGTTGTCGTTATTTTTGATTTTGATGGAAACGGCTTCGGTTTTTTTTAATTTTTCGGGAGATATTCCGATGAATTATATGATTGACGAGTTCTATTTGTTTTTGGCATTTTTAGTATTTACTCCGATGTTTGCATCGAAAAGCGTTGTAATAATAAATACTGTTATTGTTCTTATAACTTCCGTAACTGCTTTTGTCGTAAAGAAAGAAGGGTTTCCGCCCGAGGTTGTGCGTTCTGCGGCGATAGGAACCGGTGTTTATGTTTTGTCTGTGATTATTGTTTTTATTTTCAGTTATTTATATACCGATATTTTAAAAAAGGCAATGAGTGAGATTCATGAAAAGTTTATGAGTGAGGAACAAAAAAATCGTGAATTATATCAGAATGCCAAGATGATAAGATTGCAAAACGAAGAAATTAAACTTGCAAAGGAGAAGGCCGAAGAAAGTAACCGGTTAAAATCTTCGTTTTTGTCTAATATGTCTCATGAAATAAGAACTCCTCTGAATGCCGTATTGGGTTTTACCGAGATTTTAAAAACCACCGAGCTTGATAATAAGCAGAAAGAGTATATTAATATTATCGAAACAAGCGGTAAGCATCTTTTAAATTTGATAAATGATATTATTGATATTTCCAAGTTGGAATCAAATCAAATTAAGGTTGAGGAATCCGAGTGCCATTTGAATTATCTTTTAAAAGAGTTGAAAGATTTTTTTACTTTAACTTTGTTGAAAGAAAATAAAGAGCATATAAAGATAGTGTTGAACCCGGGATTTAACGATGACAGGGATATTATTTATACCGACGGTTTGCGTTTGCGTCAGATTTTGATTAATTTAATCGGTAATGCCGTTAAGTTTACCGACAGAGGTAAGATAGAGATTTCTTATACTTTGGATAACAGTTCTATGCTTTTGTTTTCGGTTAAAGATTCAGGTATAGGGATACCCGTAAGCGAACAGAAATTGATATTCGAGCGGTTCAGACAATCGGAAGAATCAAGTGAAAAGAAATACGGGGGTACTGGTTTGGGACTGGCTATTGCCCGGGCTTGTACTAATTTACTTAACGGTACTATTTGGGTGGAGTCGGAAAAAGGCAAAGGTTCGGTTTTTTATTTTACCATACCTTATAAGCCTGTAGTTTAGATAAATTTTGAGAAAGAAAAGCGAAAAGAGACACTTTGATTAAAGCGCCTCTTTTACTGTTTTTAAATGTAAGTTTCAGATTGTTTAACTGTAATTAATTTATATTATCAGGTTTTAATTGTCGATACAAATGTAATTTAATTTTGAGTATTTGTAATATTAAGATTGACGAAAGGTATAAATTAATTGATTAGTTTTTGTTTTTTGCGGAGTTAAGTTATTTTCCGGGGAAATTCGGTTTTCGTTTGTTTAAGAAAGCGTCTGTGCCTTCTTTAAAGTCTTCTGTACCGAAACATTTTCCGAATTCTTCGACTTCTGTTTTAAAGCCGTCTATACCGTCTGTAAAGTATGCATCGACACATGTTATTACTCCGGCTACGGCAACGGGCGATTGTTTCATTATTGTTTTCAGGATTTCTTCCGTTTTTGCAATGAGTTCTTCTTGAGGTACGACGTAGTTAACCAAACCGAGTTTAAGAGCTTCGTCGGCTTTAATCATAGCTCCGGTCATAAGAAGTTCCAGAGCTTTTCCTTTTCCTATAAGTTGGGTAAGTCGTTGTGTTCCGGCATATCCGGGTGTAACTCCGAGACTTACTTCGGGTTGTCCGAATCGAGCGTTTTCGGATGCTAATCTTATGTGACAAGCCATTGCAAGTTCTAATCCTCCGCCGAGAGCAAATCCGTTTATTGCGGCTGTTACCGGTTTTTTAAAAGTTTCTATTATTTTAAATATGCGTTGTCCGTTTGCCGAAAGTTCTTTTCCTTGTTCTACCGTAAAGTGAGCAAATTCTTTTATGTCTGCTCCCGCCGCAAATGCTTTATCGCCGCTTCCGGTAATTATAAGTCCTTTTACTTCCGGATTGTTTTCGGCATCTTTAAGAATTGCTTCCAGCTCTGAGAATACGGCTTTGTTTAATGCGTTTAATTGTTTCGGACGGTTTAAAGTAACATATAAAATACCGTCTTTAATTTCGGTTAATATATTTTCGTATTTCATGATAATTTAGATATTTTGTTTAGAAATAATTAAAGCGTAAAGTTATAAAGTATAAATTCATTTTAAGAATTTAAAGGTATAAAATTAAATTATCAGAAGATTACAACCTCTTATGTCCGAGTCGTCGAATCTTCCGGATATCGTAAACGACCCGTCCGGATTTATTTTTCCCAAGTCTTTTGTTTCTATGAATGAGCAGGAATATATGTTTGCCAAATCTATTATGTTTATACCTCCTGTTTTTCCGTTTTTTTTGTATGAGAAAGGATCTTCCGCATCTCGTATTAAGATTTTCATCCACGGCGGAGTTTTGTATTTGTCGGTTGTTTGTGCGTAAGCTTGGGACAGCAGTTCTGTCATGCCGTATTCGGAGTGTATGTGCGGCAATCCGCTTGCTTTTTTCAGTTTTTTGTGCAGTTCTTCTCTTATTATTTCTTTTTTGCGTCCTTTCATTCCTCCGGTTTCTATTATAATAGTGTTTTCGAGTTTTAATTTATAATTGTGGAAAAAATCAAGCAAAGCGTAGCTTACGCCGAACAGAACGGTTTTTTGTTTTTGTGCTTCGAGTTTTTTCAGTCTTGCAAAAAGTTCGTCGTGATTGTATAGGAAGAATCCGTTGCCGGGATTTTTGCTTTTTTGCATTAATTTTTCGACCATATAAATAAGTGACGAGTTTCCTTGTTCGGAGTAGGAGGGAAGAAGTGCCAAAACGGCATATTGTTCCGGGTTTCCGTAAAACATGTCGAATGTTTCGTTAAAACTTTTTTCGTATATTTCCGGCTCTGCAACGTAGTGTTTGCTTCTTTGCATTCCTGTTGTACCGCTGCTTTTAAATATGAGTTTGTGTTGTTTGTTTTTTGAAATTATTTTATGTGTTTTGAAAAAATCTATCGGCAAAAAAGGAATTTGTTTGTAATGTTTGATTTTTGATATTTTGATATTTAAGTTGTTTATGTATTCGGCATAAACCGGATTGTTTTTATATTGAAACCGGAATATCTCCGTTGCCCGGTCATTAAATTTTTTTTCGTTTTTTATGTTAAAAATATCCGATTTCATTTTGCAAAAATAAAAAAACCTGCCGAGGCAGGTTTAAATTTGGTCGTAAATTTAAGAAGTTTATAGTTTTTTGTGACACAGCCACCAGTCGAAACATTCGTGTTCTCCGGCTTCCGCTTTATTGATGCGGTCTTTTGCCATATCGGAAGTTGTAGCCGGAGGTACGATAACTCTGTCTTTAAGAATTTCGTTTTCGGGCCAGTTTGCCGGAATTGCCACGCCGTTTTTGTCTGAAACCTGCATGCCTTCCACTGCTCTGAGTATTTCGTCAATGTTACGTCCGAGTTCTTGCGGATAGTAGAATATAATTCTTATTTTTCCTTTGTCGTCAACAATAAATACCGCTCTTACGGTGTTTGTTCCTTTTCCGGGATGTATAAGTCCGAGAGTTTCGGCAACTTTTCCCGTGTCGGCAATGATGGGAAATTGAATTTCGACATTCATGTTGTCTTTTATCCATTCTTCCCATTTTATGTGTGCAAATACTTGGTCGACACTTAGTCCTATAAGTTCGGTATTTAGAGCTTTAAATTTTTCGTAACGTTGTTGGAATGCTATGAATTCCGTAGTGCATACGGGTGTAAAATCTGCCGGATGACTGAATAATACGAACCATTTTCCGGCGTAATCACCCGGTAAGTTAATTGTTCCTTTTGTTGTTTGTACTTCCATTTGCGGGAAGTCGTCGCCTAATAAAGGTATTCCTTTTTTTTCTTCCATTTTAATTTGTTTTTTAATTGTTAATAATTTGTTTATTTTAATAGTTAGATTCTTTTATTTCGAAATAAGATTGCGGGTGCAGGCAAGCCGGACAAACTTTCGGTGCTTTTTCGCCTTCGTGTACGTATCCGCAGTTACGGCATTTCCAGTAAATTTTTCCGTTGCGCTCGAATACTTTCCCTTCTTCGAGGTTTGTATAAAGTTTTCGATAACGTTCTTCGTGTTCTTTTTCAACTTTTGCAATCATTTTGAAAGCTGTTGCTATTTCGTTAAATCCTTCTTCTTCCGCAATTTTTGCAAATTCCGGATATAAATCAACCCACTCTTCGTTTTCTCCTTCTGCCGCGTCTTTAAGATTTTCTAAGGTTGTTCCGATTTTTCCTGCCGGGTATGTTGCCGTAATTTCTACCGGACCGCCTTCCAAAAATTTGAAAAATCGTTTTGCGTGTGCTTTTTCGTTTACAGCCGTTTCTTCGAATATTGCCGCTATTTGTTCAAGCCCTTCTTTTTTTGCTTGTTTTGCGAAATATTCGTAACGCATTTTTGCTTGTGACTCGCCCGCAAAAGCTTTTAATAGGTTTTGTTCTGTTTTTGTTCCTTTTATACTTTTCATTTTATTTTTATTTAGAGATGTGATAATTATTTTTTATTGTTTTTGCATTCAGGGCATATTCCTTTTATATTAAAATTTTGTTGTGTAATTTCAAATTCTTTTAATCCGTTAATTTTTATTTTATTGTAATTGTAATTGAAATCAAATATTTTTCCGCATTCCGTGCATATGAAGTGTCCGTGCGTATCTTTCCTTGCATCGTATCTTATTTCTGTTTCATCTATGTTTACGCTGCGTATGAGGTTTTGCTTTTCAAAAAGTTTAAGCGTATTATAAACTGTTGTTTTAGATAATGTGGGTATTTCTTTTATTAATTCTTCGTATATTGTATCAACTGCCGGATGAATTAAATTTTTTGATATGTATTCGTATATCTTAATTCTTTGTAACGACGGTTTAATGTTATGTTCTGTTAATTTCAGCGTTATATTTTGTATTGTATCCATATTTGTAATAATTACAATTTTATAAACATTGCAAATGTATGTATAAAAAATTGTTCTGACAAGAAAAAAAATAATATTTTTTCAATAATTGTTTATTGTTTTATGGTTATAATATTGCAACGGTGCTTGCTTTTTGTCTGTAAGTGAATAGAATAGTATATGTTTCGGATAGTTCTTTAAAAGTTTCCGAAATAATATCGCGGGAGTTATTAATTGCGGATATATGCGATAAAAATATTATTTTTAGTTTCGGGGATGCGAAATTAATTGTTAATTCTTTTGCTTGTATATTTGATAAATGTCCTTTGCTTGATTTTACTCTTTGTTTCAGATAATCGGGATAAGGACCTTTTTTTAACATTTCTTCATCATAATTACTTTCAAGAAAAACGGCATCGCATTTGGAAAACTCGTTTTGCAATATATAATTAGCTTCTCCCGTATCGGTTATTACTCCTATATTTTTGCCTTCCGTTTCTATTCTGAAACTGCAAGGGTCAACCGCATCATGAGGTTTAATAAAAGGATATATAAGTATATTATTAAGTGCATATTCTTTTCCGGGTTCAAAAAAAACATAATTATCAGCTTTGTTTTTATCGTAACATTTTTTAAAAGTTTTTTTAGTATAGAATACCGGAATTTTAAGTTTCTTGCTTATAACTCTTGCTCCTTTTACATGGTCGTTATGCTCGTGTGATATAAATATTGCTTTGATTTTATTTTTATCAAGACCGGCATGTTTAAGTCGTTCGTTTAATTGTTTGTAATATATTCCCGCATCTATTAAAACTGCTTCATTATCATTTCCTATATAATAACAATTTCCGTTACTTCCGGAAGCTAAAGCACAAATTTCCGTCATTGTTAATCTTTTTTTACAAATAAATAAAAACTTTATCAAAATAATACCGTTATAAATTCGATTATTAAATTTATTCTTCAATATTTTTATTTATATTTGCAAACTTTAATTTTTTGAACTAAAATTTAAATAATTACTTAGAAAATGGCTACATTACAAAAAATAAGAAACGCAGGACCGGTAATTGTAATTGTAATCGGCATCGCTTTGGTTGCTTTTTTATTGGGAGATGTAAATAAATTATTTTCGACTTCTGAAAGAAACGTTGCGGAAATAAACGGCACACCCGTATCAATTCAGGAATATCAATTACGATATAAAAATTATGAAGAAGGTTTAAAGATGCTTACCGGTAAATCTTCTTTAGATGAACAAAATCAAAAATATGTTAAAAATCAAGTTTGGGATAAGATTGTAAAAAATTATGCTTTGTCTTCGACATACGAAGAATTAGGATTAGGAGTAAGCGATTTGGAATTGGCAAAAATCGTAAGCGGAGAAAATATCCAAACAGGATTAGATCCTTTAACGAGACAAATTTTTACTGATCCTAATACCGGACAGTTTAATGCTCAAGCCGCCGTTAATTTTTTCAGTACGGCAAATCAGTCGGAAGAAGCTTTACAAGTGGCTGCCTTTCTTGAAAATGAAATGAGAGATAATCGTAAATTTACAAAATATACTTCATTACTCACAAAAGGTATTAACGTTACGACATTAGAAGCGGAAGATTTATATAAAGAGCGTGTAAACGTAGTTGATTTTGATTATACCTCGAAAAAATATAACAGTATTCCGGACAGTACGGTTTCTGTTTCTGAGAAAGAACTGAAAGATTATTACGAAGATCATATTAAAGATTACGAACAAAAAGAATCGCGAGATATTGCTTATGTTACTTTAAATGTTATTCCTTCGGAAGAAGATAAAGAAAATACCAGAAAGGATATAGAGTATTATAAAACCGAATTTGCCGAAATTAATGTTGATACGTCGCTGAATGAAATTATTGATTATGTTAATGCTAACTCGGAAGTACCGTTTAACGAAAAACATTTTACTTTGGAAGAACTCGGTGATTCGACTTTGTTTTATGCTTCTTCTGATACGGTTTTCGGTCCTTTGTACGAAAAAGGAGCTTATGTTTTAAAACGTGTATTCGACAGGGTTATTATACCTGATACGGTAGGAGCACGCCATATTCTAATACAACCCGACGGACAAGTAATAAAAGATATGGCAAGAGCGGAAGAAATAGCCGACAGTTTAAAAAATCTTATTAAAAACGGAGCCGATTTTGCAAAAATAGCAGAAGATAATTCGGCTGACCAAGGTTCGGCGCGAAAAGGCGGAGATCTGGGAAAGTTTACGGAGGGCAGAATGGTAAGAACTTTCAGTGATGCTTGTTTTAAAGGCAAAGTAGGTGATATGCCGATAGTTAAATCACAATACGGAGTACATTTAATTGAAATTACCTATCAAAGCAAACCTAAAAAGGAAAAAGTAAGGGTAGCTGAAATCGTTAACGAAGTCAGACCCGGAAATAATACAGTAAGCAGATTCTTTGCAAAAGCCAGAGATATTTCCGTTAAATCCGACAATAATTTGGAAAAATTCGATGAAATTTTGCGAAAAGAAGGTCTGACAAAGAAAATAGCATCTAAAATAACTCCGGAAACGGAAATTATTGCCGGAATAGCAAACCCTGATGCAATTATTCGCTGGGTTTATAAAGACGAAACTAAAAAAGGCAGTGTTTCGGAACCTTTTCAAGACGGCGATATGTTCATCGTAGCGGCAGTTACCGAAGTAAGAGAAGAAGGTACCGCACCTTTTGAGGCGGTTAAAAATGATGTTATTGCAAAAGTAATAAAAGAAAAGAAAGGTGAAATCTTGGCAAAAGAAATGCAGGATGTTACAACTTTTGATAAAACTGCTAAAAACATAAGTTTTGCTTCCTCACGTTTAAATGATGACGGTTTTGAATATGCCGTAATAGCAACTGCAACGCAATTGGAGAAAAATAAAATTTCAAAACCCGTTATAGGTGTAAACGGAGTATATGTATTAAAAGTAACCTCTAAAACAGGAGTTGAAAAAGCAGATGCCGAAGACATTGCAAATGACAAACTTAATGCTGAAAGAAGATTATATTTTACAATCTCGAGAAAATTATTTGATGCCGTAGAGGATGCTGCGGAAGTTAAAGATGACAGAGCAAAATTCTTTTAAAATTAACCGATAAAAAATAAGAAAATCCGGGCGATTTGTCCGGATTTTTTATTTAAAAGACTTCTCTCCTTAAAGTTTTATCTTATGCTTTAATAGCTTAAAAGGGTGTTTTACACAATAAATCCCGCCTTTTAATTAATAAGTTACCGCTTGCTTAGTTATTAAGATTTTTATATTTATTTTTATTCCGCAAAAACAACGACAAGGCCCTAAATACCGAGAGCCAAAGCAGAGTGGTTAAGACGCTTAGCACTTTTGATAGTGCTTTGCGTCTGATTACCGTTTAAACGTTTAACCCAAATCACAAAACTTATCACTTTTAATAAAAATCGGAAAGTAAAAATCATCTTCATCATCTTCAGGATAGGTTTTTTTGTCGGGAGAATATATCAAAGCAAGAATAAAACCCGTTGCAGCTCCGAGTAAATGCGATTCCCATGATATTTCGGGTTTTATGGGAAGAACCCCCCAAACCATACTCCCGTAAAGAAAAACAACCAGCAAAGATACCGACAGCAAAGATTTACTTTTGTTTATTACTCCCGAAAAAAAAATAAAAGAAGCAAAACCGTAAATAATACCGCTTGCTCCTATATGATAAGACGTTCGTCCGAATATCCATACCCAAAAACCGGATAAAGTCCAAATTAAAACAAAAACTTTTAAAGCGGAATTTTTGTAAAAATAAAAAAGTGAACTTCCCAATATTAAAAAAGGCAAACTGTTAGAATACAGATGACTAAAATCTTTATGAATAAAAGGCGACAATAAAATTCCCCGTAATCCGGACATTTTACCGGGATAAATCCCGTAATCGGAGAAACTTATATCAAAAGAATATTCGTAAAATTTAACAATCCACATCAACATTAATAAAAAAACCGGAATAATTAAACTTAACTTTAATCTCCTTTTTTCGATATTATTCATTAATTTTACCTTTTTTACAAAAATAAGCAATAAATAAACACAAAAAGAGAAAGATTTAAGAAATGAAGTTCGAAATTTTAAAAAAAGACACACTCACAAAAGCAAAAACCGGAATATTACATACCGACCACGGAAAAATAGAAACACCGATATTTATGCCCGTAGGTACCGTAGGATCCGTTAAAGCAGTTCATCAGAAAGAACTTGACGAAGATATAAAAGCACAAATAATTTTGGGAAATACGTATCATCTTTATTTGCGTCCCGGAACCGAAATACTGAAAAAAGCCGGAGGATTACATAAATTTATGAACTGGAACAAACCCATACTTACCGACAGCGGCGGATATCAGGTATTTTCCCTTTCGGAAATAAGAAAAATAACCGAAGAAGGCGTGCGTTTCAGTTCGCATATCGACGGTTCGAAACACATGTTTACCCCCGAAAACGTCGTAGATACCGAACGCATTATCGGTGCCGACATAATGATGACACTTGACGAATGCCCGCCGTATCCCGCAGATTATAAATATGTAAAAAATTCAATGAATTTAACTCATCGTTGGCTTGAAAGAGGGGTAAAACATTTTCGAAATACCGAAGGACTTTACGGATACAAACAGGCATATTTCCCGATTGTGCAAGGAGGAACTTACAAAGACCTTCGCATACAATCGGCGGAATTTATTGCTTCGCAAAACTGCGACGGAAACGCCGTAGGAGGACTTTCGGTAGGCGAACCCGCCGAAAAAATGTATGAAATGATAGAAATTGTAAACGAAATATTGCCCGATGATAAACCCCGCTATTTAATGGGCGTGGGAACACCCGAAAATATCCTCGAAGGCATTGCACTCGGTATTGATATGTTCGATTGCGTTATGCCTACGCGCAACGGCAGAAACGGAATGCTCTTTACTTGGAAAGGACGAATAAACATTAAAAACGAAAAATACAAAGACGATTTTTCCCCTCTCGACGAATACGGAACATCTTTTGTTGATACTTATTATTCAAAAGCATACGTGCGTCATTTGATGAAATCGCAAGAACGTTTGGCAGCACAAATTGCAAGCATTCATAATTTGGCTTTTTATCTGGATTTGGTAAAAGTTGCAAGAGAAAAAATAAAAGAAGGAACTTTTGCCGACTGGAAAAACAAAACTATCAAACAACTGTCGGTAAGATTATAATTATAAAATGAGAAAAAAATATATACAACTTCTGTCTATAATAATGCTTGTTACGGTTGTGCTGCTGATTTTTGTGCAACTGGCATGGATAGACAAAGCTCTTATTATTGAAGAACAGGAATTTACCGATAAAGTAAATGCGGCTCTGTCCGAAATAGTAAAAATATCGGAAGAAAGAGAAGCTCTTTTGCAAATCACGCATTCGTCAGTACCGTTCGGAAAAGATACTGCGGGGTTAACGGGAAGCAAATTTCTGTTCGAAGAAAATTTTACCGAAAAAGAAACCGAAAAAGAAGACACCGTTAATTCGGATTCACTTAAACACAGACGCAGCATATATTATTTAAAAGGAGATTCCCTGTACAGAATAGAAGCAAGTCTGCAAGATTCTTCCGGTAATTACAAAGAATTTACACAAGACGATTTAAAAAAACGAATTATAGGAAACATAAGTAAAAAAACTATCTTCATACAAGATATATTAAACAGGCTAATTGCAAGCGAAACTTCCGTAGATAAACGATTAAAAGCTGTCCGATTTAATCAAATAATATCTAATGTATTCAGAAACAATAAAATTAAATATAAATATTTTTACGGAATCCGAAATCAAAAAAACGAGTATTCGGTAACATCTCCCGGTTTTGATGCCGGCAAATCTCATAAAACCTACGAAATTCAACTATTCCCCAATGATATTTTGCCCTCTAAATATTATCTCGTAGTATATTTTAAAAAACATAAGCGGCTTATTCCGGAAAATATGCCTAATCAAATGATAATATCAATAATAATCACGGTCATGATAACCCTGACATTTGCTTTAATTATATATCTGATAACTAAACAAAGAAAATTGTCGGAACTGAAAAATGACTTTATAAACAACATGACCCATGAACTTAAAACACCGGTTTCCACAATATCGCTTGCATCACAAATGCTTAACGATGATTCAATTCATATAGATAAGAAAAAAGTAGATTCCGTAACTAAAATTATTAGCGACGAGAGTAAAAGACTGGAATTTCAAATAGAAAAAGTATTGCAAATATCATTATTCGAAAAAGGAAACATACACTTTAACATCCAAGACGTAGATATACACGATATTATACAAATTGCGGTATTAAATACCGAACTTAAAGTTAAAAACAAGGGCGGAAACATAAGTATGAACCTGAAAGCAAGGCATCATATAATAAAAGGCGATAAATTACATCTTACTAATATATTTTTTAATTTAATAGATAATGCGGTAAAATATGCTTCGGACGACAGATTGCCCAAAATAAAAGTTCGAACGGAAGATGCCGACGATAAAATTAAAATAGTTATATCCGATAACGGAATAGGAATAAACAAAGAAGGACAAAAAAAGATTTTTAATAAATTTTACAGAGTCCCTACCGGAAATGTACACGACGTAAAAGGTTTCGGATTAGGATTAAGCTACGTAAAACGAATTGTTGACGAGCACAAAGGACATATAAGCGTTAAAAGCGAACCGCGCAAAGGCACCGATTTTATTATATATTTACCGGTTAAAATAATATAACAAATACAAAATATTTACAAACCATGAAAAAAATAAAAATATTATTAGCCGAAGACGACGTTAATCTCGGATCTTTACTTCGCCAATACCTCGAAGCAAAAGATTTCGACACACAACTTTATACCGACGGCGATGCGGCATATAAAGCATTTATGCAAAACGATTTCGATCTATGCATACTCGATGTTATGATGCCGAAAAAAGACGGTTTCGAACTTGCAAAAAATTTCAAAGCCGTTAACGATAAAATACCGATAATATTTCTTACGGCAAAAGTTCTTAAAGAAGACGTTTTAAAAGGGTTTAAACTCGGTGCCGACGATTATATCACAAAACCTTTTAACATGGAAGAACTTTTATACAGAATAGAAGCCGTTTTAAGACGATTCGGAAGAGAAACACCCGAAGAACAGACAATATTTAAAATAGGAACTATCCGTTTCGATTCAAATCTTCAAACAATAAAAATAAACAGCGATTCACCTCCCGTAAAACTTACATCAAAAGAATCTGACCTGCTGAAACTGCTTTGCAGATACAGAAACTCGGTAATGAGGAGAGATTTTGCATTAAAAGCAATTTGGGGAGTGGACAACTATTTTAATGCCAGAAGTATGGATGTATATATTACTAAATTACGAAAAATATTACAAGCAGACCCTAACGTAAAAATTATTAACAAACACGGAGAAGGTTACAGACTTATAGTAGGAGAAGAAAAATAAATAAAATTCAACTTTCAACTTTCAACTTTCAACTTTTAACTTTTAACTAACTACTAACAACATGTCACAAATAATTCAAATAAGAGCAAGACAAATACTGGATTCAAGAGGAAATCCGACAATAGAAACCGACGTAATTACAAATCGCGGTGTAATAGGCAGAGCATCGGTGCCTTCCGGAGCATCAACCGGAAAATACGAAGCCGCCGAACTGAGAGACGGCGATAAAGGATTTTTTCTCGGCAAAGGAGTATTGCGTGCAATATCGAACGTAAACAAAGTTATAGCCGAAGAACTTAAAGGCGCAAGTATTTTTGACCAAAGCGGTATAGATGCCGCAATGATACAACTCGACGCAAGTCCCGATAAATCAAACCTCGGTGCAAATGCAATATTAAGCGTATCACTTGCCGTTGCAAGAGCTGCCGCACAAAGTACCGGGCAAAGTCTTTTCAAATACATAGGAGGAGTAAATGCCGATACACTTCCGGTGCCTATGATGAATATAATAAACGGAGGAAAACACGCCGACAACAACCTCGATATTCAGGAATTTATGATAATGCCGACAGGTTTTGCTTCATTCTCGGAAGCATTAAGATGCGGTACCGAAATATTCCAAAATTTAAAAATAGTTTTGAAAAAAAATAAAATGTTTGTCAATGTAGGCGACGAAGGAGGATTTGCTCCGGACTTAAAATCACACGAACAAGCATTCGACATGATACTCGAAGCTACCGAAAAAGCAGGATATAAAATAGGTGAAAACGTCGTATTGGCAATAGATGCCGCCGCATCGGAAATATACGACGAGAAGAAAAAGAAATACAAACTTAAATCAATAAAAAAACAACTTACTTCCGAAGAAATGGTTGACTATTGGGATAAACTTACCGAAGAATATCCGATAGCATCAATAGAAGACGGACTGCACGAAGACGATTGGAAAGCATGGAAAATGCTTAACGAAAAAATCGGAAATCAAATTCAAATTGTAGGCGACGATTTATTTGTTACAAATCCGCAACGCCTGATAAAAGGCTTCGAAAACAATGCGGCAAATGCAATACTTATAAAACCTAACCAAATAGGAACCCTTACCGAAACGATTAATACCGTTAATCTTGCAAAACGAAACGGGTATAATACAATTATAAGCCACCGTTCCGGAGAAACCGAAGACACATTTATTGCCGAACTTGCCGTTGCTTTAAATGCGGGGCAAATAAAAACCGGCTCGCTTTCGCGAACAGACCGCACGGCAAAATACAACGAATTATTGCGTATCGAAGAAATGCTCGGAAACTCGGCAAGATACGGCTTATATTAAAGATAAATCGGTTTACGGGTAGATTTACATCGAAAAACCAAAATGAAACCGAAAAAACACCAAATTAAAATCAAATATTTAGAGCAAATTATCGAAAAAATTTTTCGAATATTATTGCTTACACATTTGTTGATTGGTTTTTATTATGATGCTTCCGGACAAACAGAATCAACTTCCGAAATCAACGGCATAATATTAAATCAAGAAAATAAAAAAGCAATACCCTATGCGGATATCAGACTTTTTAATTTAAAAGACTCGTTAATATCCGGAGCAATTACTTCATACAAAGGCGAATTTAAATTATCGGATATCCCCGTAGGAAAATATAAACTGCTGATAAATTTTATCGGATTTGAAAGCAAAACAATAAACGTAGATGTTTTTAAAAAAACTAAAATAAAATTAGGTAAAATTTACATTAAACCATCATACGAAACATTAACAGAAGTAACCGTAAAAGGCGACAGAGGACGATACGAAACACTTATAGACAAAAATATATTTATACCCGATACAAATATGATAAAATCTTCCGCATCGGCGGCTGACTTATTGGGCAAAATTCCCGGACTTAAAATAAACCGCCTTAATAATACCGTAAAAATAATCGGACAAGATAATACAACGGTATTAATAAACGGGCAGGAAAGAGGCGGTAACGTAAATATTGCGACAATAAAACCGGAAGATATCGACAAAATAGAAATAATTAAAAATCCGTCTTCTAAATACGACGGAGAATATGCCGGAATTATTAACATTATTTTAAAAAAGAAAGTTGCTGCCGGCTTAACACTTACCCTCGAACCGAATTATTTCGGAAAAATGCATAACGAATCTTTTATAAATATCGAATACGGTATCAAAAAAATCAGGTTTTTTTCAAACTATATGTTTCATTATCGCAACCATCCCGTTTTACAAACCGACAGTCTAACAACAACGGAGAACGAAGATGTTTACGAAAAAATATCCGAAACAGAATACAATAAAATGCAAGAAACAGGGCATTTCTTTCAATACGGATTCGATTATTTTATTAACGATAAAAATACATTTAATTTTACGGGCGATTATAAAATAATAAATGCCGACAGAACCGGTGCAGAAAATACCGAAACGTATTTAAACAAAAACCTTTACGACGAATTTAGCATAAATATGCGAACAGACGGTAATTACTTAATGCAAAATTATTCGGTCTATTACAAAAGAGATTTGCAAAAAAAAGACTCTTATTTTACGACGGATTTGA
>JAADDR010000090.1 GCA_013153865.1 Chlorobiota bacterium
CTGCGAACATTTTCCGTAACGTCGGAATCTTGGTCGAAAGCAAAAAGTTTTCCGGACGAAAGTCTTTTTAGGATTTCTTCGGAATGTCCTCCGCCTCCGAATGTAAGATCCGCATATATTCCACTGGGATTTATGTTTAATCCTTCAACGGATTTATTAAGCAAAACCGGTATATGATAAGCATCTTTCATATTTAGTCGAAACGGATTACAACAAAGGCAAATCACCGCCCATTATTTCTTCGGCAAGTTTCGCAAAATCTTCCGGACTTATTTGTTCTTTGTCGTAAACTTCTTTAGCCCATATTTCTATTTTGCTGTCTTGTCCGAGCAAATATACGTCTTTACGTATTTCAGCATAATCGGCCAAATTTGCCGGGATTAAAATTCTGTTGCCCGTATCAACCTTAACTTCCGCAGTTCCTTTAAAGAATCCTCTTATAAATGCGGCATGTTTAGGATTAAACGAATTTGTTCTGGCTTTGATGATATCGGTTTGTCTGTTCCATTCTTCCATAGTATAAAGGATAAGACATTTTTTATAGATATCGGCTTTCAACACCATTTTATCTGCTGCACCTTCCGGCAATTGACGTATAAATGCCGAAGGAAAATTTATTCTTCCTTTAGAGTCAACTTTTGCCGTATGTTCACCTATTAAGCCGGTCATCAATTCGTTTTTACGATACAGAATACAAATATAATGCAAAAAATACACTTTACAACACTTTGCAACACTTTACAACACCATACAAGTTATTACACTTATTAACAATCAATGCATCTTACCGAAAATCAATAGATTAACTCATTTTACTCAAAATGAGATGTTTATAAAAATCAAAAAAAATATTTTTGAGCTCTTTTCAACAAATCTTTATTTTTGCATCAAAGCGTTAAAAACCCGGAAATTAAAACTTATGACAAACGATAATCAGACAGCTTTAATTGACATAAACCGGATTATAAAAAATAAAAATCCGGAATTGCACAAAAGGTTGCCGAAATTCGTAATTAATTACATAAAAAAAGTTATAAGACAAGATGAATTAAACGAATTTATCGGTAAAAACAACCAATATTCGGGAATAGATTTTTTGAGACATTCGTTTGATTATTTCAACGTAAGAGCAGAAATCGAAGGTCGGGAAAATTTTCCTGAAAACAGCAGGATAATAATAGCGGCAAATCATCCGGCAGGCAGTTTCGACGGTCTGCACATTATTAACACATGTTACGAAAAATACGGTAAAGCAAAAGCTCTCGTCAACGACTTACTGCTTAACGTTAAAAATTTAAACGAATTTTTCTTAGGTGTAAACAAATACGGCAAAACAAGAAAAGAACATTTAGCTGAAATAAAAAAAATATTCGAATCGGATATGCCGATAATATTTTTTCCGGCAGGGATGGTATCACGCAGACAAAACGGCATAATAAGAGATTTGGAATGGCAAAAATCATTTATTACGCAAGCTGTTAAACACAAAAGAGATATTGTTCCGGTTTATATCTCGGGACAATTGAGCAACAAGTTTTACATAACGGCAAATATCAGAAAGAAAGTCGGGATAAAAGCTAATTTAGAACTTTTTTTGCTTCCTCAAGAACTGACAAAGCAACGTAACAGCATATATCACATCAAAATAGGCAAAGCCGTTTCTTATAAGACCTTTACATCCGAATATAAAGAAACAGAATGGGCGCAAATGATGAAATCGCATATTTATGAAATAGCAAAAGACATAAATGCAAAATTTGAAGCAAACCGGCAAACAATAAAATAAACTTTGTAAACAATAAAACACACAAATAATTATTTTTTTATTTAACTTTGTAAATTAAACACAGCTCAAATTTAAAATGAAAGATATTATTCCGCCTGTAGATAAAGAGCTTTTACTGTCCGAACTTACGGAAGATAAATTTATGCGTCGCACTAATTACGGCGATAACCTTATATATGTATGTACGGCTCACGATTCGCCTAATATTATGCGAGAGATAGGCAGATTACGCGAAATAACATTCAGAAATGCCGGAGGCGGAACCGGAAAAGAAGCTGATATTGACGAATACGACACGGCAAAATTTCCTTACAAACAATTAATAGTATGGAATGAAAAAGAACAGGAAATTTTAGGAGGTTACCGTTTTATAAATTTAAATAAAATTCCCAGAAAACACCATCCGGGATTAAAACTTGCCACTCAAGGGTTACTGGAGTTCTCGGAAAAATTCATAAAAGAATATTTACCTTACACCATAGAACTCGGCAGATCTTTCGTAAGACCGGAAGTGCAATCGGCAAATACGGGAAGAAAAACCGTTTTTGCTCTCGACAATTTATGGGACGGACTGGGTGCATTGATAAAACATAATCCGAACGTAAAATATTTTTTCGGTAAAGTTACCATGTACACCCATTTCGATAAATTCTCGCGCGATTTAATATTATATTTTATGAATCTTCATTTTAAAGACGAAGAACACTTGGTATATCCCATAAATCCTTTAGGTTATCATTATCCGGAAAAAGAACTTGCCCGATATTTTAACGGTAATGATTACGAAGAAGATAAAAAAACACTTTCGAAAGAAGTAAGAAAAAGAGGAGAAAATATACCGCCTTTAATAAATTCTTACATGAATTTGTCCGAAACCATGAAATGTTTCGGAACGTCAATAAACACACATTTCGGCAATGTTGAAGAAACCGGCATTATGATAACGGTTGACGATATTTACGAAAGCAAAAAGAAAAGACATCTCATTTTTTAAACTTAACCATGAAAACTTTCGTAATATTTTTTATATCGATATTTATATATCTTGTTTCGTTTTCGCAAGAATATGACCCTTATACTTATCAAGACATAAAACCGAAATCGACGCTAAAAGACAAAATATTTTTCGGCGGAGGTTTCGGCTTGCAATTGGGAAGTGTAACCAATATTACCGTAATGCCCGAAGTCGGTTACAGATTTACCGATAAATTTACGGCGGGAACAGGTTTGTATTACATGTACACGTCGATAAGCGCATACAATTATTCGGATAATGTTTACGGAGGAAAAATCTTTTCGCGATATTATGTCGTACCCGATTTTTTTATTGCCGGAGAATACGAATCTTTAAACATTGCCGATTACGATTTATATACGGGATATTATACCGGAGGGCGAATTTGGGTACAGGGATTACTCTTAGGCGGAGGGTGGAGGCAAAAAATAGGCGAACATTTTGCAATACTTACAACTCTTATGTATAATGTTTTGGAGGACGATAAAACACCTTATTCAAATCCGGTATTTAAAATAAGTTTTATATATTAAATCTATTCCGGGTAAAAAACATTTTACTAAAATAACTTCATTTTAACGGAGGCAATCCAATACAACAATATTACCGCCGCACCGAAAAACAGAGTAAAAGCATATTTTTCCGCGCGAACCGCATTTTGCGGTTTAAGAACGGGTTTTATGCCTAAAATAACAAAACCGACACCTGCAAAAACAAAAATCCCCAGACTCACAAAGTCTTTATTCATCAAATAATTCAAAGCCGAAACCGCAGACATCACAATTCCGGAAATCAATGCGGTATAATTTATATTTTTTTTCAAATCTTAATTTTTAAAACAAGTTTAAAATATGTCTTATATCTTCGGTTTTTCTTCTGTTATTTTTTTGAATATACGAATTCATCAATATTTTAAGCAGTCTTTTAATAATTTGTATATCGGAACACGGCTCAAAATAAGATTTTCTGATTTTTATTTTATGTTTTTTTAAAAAAACCGAAATATCATTTTCGGTTACTACGGTTCCGTTATTATACGGGTTTATGTAAAATAACGCTTCTCCGGTTCTTTCGTCTTTAAACATCAATAAAAAATTACGCGGAAAATCAACTCCGTAAACCGGCAAGCCGAGTTTTCGGGCAACATAAATATAAACCACGGCTATTAAAACATCATTTCCCTTCTTACTCTCCAGCACTTTGTTTAAAAAAGACGTGTCCGGATTTACGACATCCGAAAAATCGGGCGAAAAACGATGCACTTCATAAAGTATGCGGTTAATCTTTCGTATTTGCTGCAAGCCGGTAAGGTATAAATGTATTTCTGACCTTAAATCAGATACTATTTTATTTAATTTAGATTCTATATCTTCATAAACCAAATCCGGATATTGATATTTGGCCGTTAAAAAAGCACCGTAAAGCAACCTGCCGTCATTCTTTATCCACTGCTTAAAATCTTTATCTAATTTTCTGAACCTCAACAAACTTATAATCTCATCGGTTCTTTCGGTAAATAAATCGTTATTTAAATACAAAGACGATATTTGCAAATCGGGGATAACGGACTCGCCGGCTTGCAGCAAACGATTTTTTACGGCTTCGTAAATAACAGGGTCTTTATCGTCCAAAAGACTTATTAATGCTTGCAGTTCCGATTGTTTCATAACATTATTGCTACGATAATAATCTGTCAAGAACGGTAACCACCAATTTTTCAACGGCAACTTTATAGTTAACACTGTATTCTTTACGCATGCGGTTAGCTATTATACTGCAAACCGTAACGGCATTATGCCCCATAAGTTTAGACAATCCGGCAATTGCCGAACTTTCCATTTCGTAATTGGTAATTTTTTTACCATTATAATCAAATGCCGATATTTTATTGTTTAATTCAGGGTCAACAGTTTTTAGCCTCAATATTCTGCCTTGCGGACCGTAAAATCCGGGCGCCGAAATTGTCATTCCTTTTCGCATATCAAAACCTATCTTTTCAACCAACTCTTTTGAAGCGCTTGCAAAATACGGCACTGCCAATTTAGAATCCCAAGAGGTATGTTCCAAAAAAGATTTTTGCAAATCTTCGTTGCCCAATTTATCTCGTCCCGCATAAAAATTAAGCAACCCGTCAAAACCTATCGATATTTCCGAAACAACGGGAGTATCAACGGGTATATCTTCCTGTAAAGCACCCGAAGTTCCTATTCTTACAAGGTTCAAAGTTCTGTGTTCCTTTTTGGGAATACGTTTTTCCAAATCAATATTAGCCAAAGCATCCAATTCGGTAACAACTATATCTATATTATCCGTACCGATACCTGTTGATATTACGGTAACGGGTTTTCCTTTATATGTTCCGGTATGTGTTATAAACTCGCGGTTATGAGCTTTAAAATCAACTTTATCAAAATATCCCGATACCATCTCCACTCTGCCTTGGTCTCCTACCAAAATAATATTATCCGCAATATTCTCCGGTTTAAGATGAAGATGAAAAATTGTTCCGTCACCGTTTAAAATAAGTTCTGATTCTCCTATTCTTTCCATAATACTTTTTTTAAAAAATAAACAACAAAGGTAAATTATTACTTTACTCTTGACAAATTTTTTAAAATAATTTTATTAAAAATCACATATTCTTCAAACGTGCCTCAGCCGTTATATCCTGTCCTGCAAATTCTTTTCTTAAAAATTTATGATAAGCCGTAATACCAATCATTGCGGCATTATCGGTAGTAAATTTAAAATCAGGTATATGCAAAGTCCAACCATTTGCTTTAGCTTCTTTACGCAAACGTTCTCTTAATCCGGAATTTGCCGAAACACCTCCGGCTACGGCAATCTCTTTTATCCCGGTTTGTTTTATCGCATTTTTTAATTTTTCCGTTAAAATATCAACTATCGTATATTGCACGGATGCGCAAATATCATAAAGATTTTCTTTTACAAAATTCGGATTCTTTTTATGCTCGTCGCGAATAAAATATAAAATTGCCGTTTTTAATCCGCTGAAACTAAAATCGGTATCTCCGACTTTCGGTCTCGAAAACTTAAACCGTTGCGGATTTCCGAGTTTTGCGTATTTGTCTATTAAAGGTCCGCCCGGATAAGGCAATCCAAGTATTTTAGCCGTTTTGTCGAATGCTTCGCCGGCAGCGTCGTCAATTGTTTCCCCGATAATTTCTTTCTCGAAAAAATCGTTTACTTTTATTATTTGCGAATGTCCTCCGGATACAAGTAATGTTAAAAACGGAAATTCGGGGTCTGTATGCGGAACCCCTTTTTCTTTCAAAAACAAAGCTGATATATGTCCGTGCAGATGGTTTACTTCAATCAAAGGGATGTCGTTTGCCAAAGCAAAACCTTTTGCGAAAGAAACGCCCACCAGCAACGAACCCAACAATCCGGGACCGCGCGTAAACGCAACTGCATCAATATCCGAAACGGAAACTCCGGCATCTTTTAATGCGGTATCAACGGCAGGAACAATATTTGCCTGATGTGCCCGAGACGCAAGTTCCGGAACAACACCTCCGTATTTTTTATGAACATCCTGATTTGCGGTAACGTTAGACAACAACATGCCGTCTTGAATAACGGCTGCAGACGTATCATCGCAAGAAGACTCTATAGCTAATATTGTTATCAAAATATTATTTTTTTAAATTATAAAAATGATATTTCCGGCATTCGGTTTGCAAAAATAATCGGAAAATATAAATTATTAGCGTTAAACTTCGTTTATATCGGATAAAAGTAATTATTTTGTAAACATATGCAAAAGCATGTTTTTCAAATAGAGAAATTAAGGCAACTTACGCTTTTGGGCATAATCACATTGTTTGTGCTGCTTATTACTTTAATAGTAATGCTGCAAACAAGTTATATTCAAACAAAAATTACTCAATATGTTACCAAAGAACTTTCTAAAAACTTAAAAACCGAAATAAGCATAGAAAATGTTAACATTACTTTGTTAAAAGGATTTAAGATTAGCGGTATTACCGTAAAAGACTTGCGAACAGATACTCTGCTTTATATTAAGAATCTTTACCTTATGCCCTCCGGAATACCGGTAAACTTGAAAAATCTGAAATTTAAATTCGCTGAAACAGACAGTTTATACCTTAACATTTACGAAACAGACAAAAACACTTTTAACATAACGGAAGTAATTAATACAATAATAAAAAAAGACACAAACTCCGTAAAAAATTTTAATCTTAAAATCAAAAATTTCAACCTTAGAAATTCGGTATTTTCTTATAAAAACAATGATACGCTAAAAACACCGGGCATTAACTACAACAATTTATATCTTACAAAAATAAACATCAAAATTGACGATATAGACATATCGGAAAAAGGCACGGGCGGCAAAATAAGACAAATTTCATTTAAAGAAAAAAGCGGTTTTAAAGTTAACAACATAAGCACCGAAACCTGTTTTACGACTCCCGAAAACACAAAAATCAAAAATTTAATAATAGAAACCGATAAAAGTAATATCCGGTTTGACAGTATAAACCTAAAATACCCCGATAAATATTCTTTCTCGAATTATAAAACCGAACTTTATGTCGGGATGCAACTGAAAAAGTCATCTTTTTTAGAATACAAAGATTTAGCTTACGTATTAAGCGATACATCTTCACAAAACGGTAAAATATTCATCTCCGGAGGATTTTACGGATATTTAAATAATTTTAACTTAAAAAATCTAAGCATTAATTTTGAAAATATCTTTTCAATAAATACCGATTCGCAATTAAAAAACTTAACCGACCCTGACAATCTTAATTTTAATATCAATATAACCGAATTTACGGTAAACACAAAAAAATTATCCGAACTGAAAATACCCGGCAGTAAATATGTCATTAAAATACCTCCGGAGTTAAAAAAACTCGAAACAATCAATTATAAAGGCAAAACAGCGGGAACAACAAATAATTTCGTTTCAAAAGGAGTATTTAGCAGTAACTTCGGCAAAATACTTTTAGATGCTTCGGCAAAAAAAGACAGTGCATCCGCTATGTTCGTAACAGGAAAAATTTACGGCACCAATCTCGAACCCGACCGAATTTTTAATAATAATTTCAAAGATTTAACATTCGAACAGGACTTTTCTCTTTATTACCATAAAAACAAAAAAACAAAACTTACGACAGAAGGAAATATCACGAAATTAACATACAAACATAACACATACAGAGATATAAAAATATATGCATCTCTTAACGATAAAATAATAGACAGTTTAAACCTGAATATAAATCAGCCTGAAATAAAAGCGAATTTAAACGGTAAAATTAATTTCTCCGGCAAAATTCCGCATATATCCCTTTCGGGAGTTTTAGCAAAAGCCGACCTGAAAAAATTAAACGTAAAAAACAACAATTCGACACTGTCTTTAGAACTAACCGGAAATTTCAAGGGAACAAACATTGACAATTTCGAAGGAAAAATAAACATTACAAATGCAATAATAAACAAACCCGGAGAAACCGACACACACATAAAAAAAATAACGCTTACGGGCAAACATACACATAAAGATTCCGTAACAACAAAAACAATTTCTCTGAAATCGGATTTTGCCGATGCATCTTTAAAAAGCAACGGAAATATTTCCGAATCAATAAACTCATATAAAAATCTGATAAACAAAATT
>JAADDR010000157.1 GCA_013153865.1 Chlorobiota bacterium
ATCCGAAAGCATGAATGTTCTCGATAATGCAAAAGTCCTTATTACCGGAGGAGGAACTCATAACAGCTTTTTTATTTCGTTACTTAAAAAATACTGTAAACACAATGTTACCATACCCGAAAAACAAATTATTGATTTCAAGGAGGCAATAATTTTCGCTTTTCTCGGTTATCTCAGAAAATACCGGAAAATAAATACATTTTCCTCTGTTACCGGAGCCGAAAAAGATTCTTCCGGAGGAAGTATTTTTATTATTTGACATTTTCGTTTAAATAAATATGCCGGTTGCTTAAAATAAAATATAACAATCTTCGTCAATCAAATTTTATCGTGTTTTAAATTTTTATAACTTTGCTTAATTATCAAAATAAAGTTGTCATGAAAAAACTTCAAACACTTCCGTTTCCGTTTATATTTATATTTATTCTTTTAAGTTCCGGCTTATATGCTCAAAAGCGTATGATAAAAAAAGCCGATGATGCATTTGCAACCGGCGAATATTTCTCGGCAGCCGAAATGTATGAAAAAATATACGAAAAACTGACCGCAAAAAAAGATAAAGCCGATATCGCATTTAAACTCGGAGAATGCGGAAGAATTATGATGAATGACAAAAAAGCCGCAAAATGGTACAGAAAAGCCGTAAGATATAATACGGATAATCCGGTTGCATGGCTGTATTACGGCAACAGTCTTAAAGCACTCGGAAAGTACGAAGAAGCAAAAGAACAATTTAAAAAATATCAAAACCTTGTTCCTGACGATCCGCGAGGTAAAAACGGCGAAAAATCTTGCGAACTTGCTTTAAAATGGATTGAAAATCCTACAGGATATATTGTTACGGAAGCAGAAGAAATAAATTCTAAATATGCCGACTTCTCTCCGTCTTTCGGAAGAAGTAAATCCGAAATATACTTTTCTTCCACAAGAGAGAGTGCACACGGAAAAAATACAAGCAACATAACAGGGCAAAGTTTCGCCGATATTTTTACGGCTAAAAAAGACCGAAAAGGAAAGTGGAGTGTGCCGGTGCCGGTAGAAGGAAACATAAATACTCCCGGAAGCGAAGGTGCGGCAATTGTCCTTAACGGAGGCAGCACAATGTATTTTTCGATGTGCAAACAAACCGAAAAAGCAAACATGGGATGTAAAATATATAAATCGCGATATAACGCCGGAGGATGGAGCGAACCGCAAGAAGTGCAACTTATCGGTGACAGCAGCGTATCGGTTGCGCATCCGGCTCTTACAAAAGACGAACTTACAATGTATTTCGTAAGCGACAGCATACCCGGAATGAAGAGCAAAGGAGGTAAAGACATATGGGTAGTAAAAAGAACAAGCCCTAACGGAAAATGGAGCAAACCGCAAAATCTCGGCTCTGAAATAAACACAAAAGGAGACGAGAAATTTCCTTACGTAAGAGATAACGGAGAGTTATATTTTGCTTCCGACGGACATATAGGAATGGGAGGATTCGATATTTTTAAAGCCGTAAAAAACGGAAACAAATGGGAAGTCGAGAATATGAAATATCCGGTAAATTCTTCGAAAAATGATTTCGGAATTTGCTTTTACGAAGATAAAAAATACGGATATTTAAGTTCGGACAGAAACCGATACATTAACCTTTTTCATTTCTCGATGCCCGATTTGGTATTTACCGTAAAAGGAAAAGTTACTAACTCCAATACGGGAGAACCCGTTGCCGGAGCAATTGTGCATCTTACAAGCCCTAGCGGACACGATGCCGAAATAACTTCGGCTTCCGACGGAACATTCAGATTTACACTGCACCCTAATACCGATTATACCATTATCGCCTCTAAACCTAAATACTTGAGCTCTCTTGCGGATATATCTTCAAAAGGACTGAAAAAAAGTAAAACATTCGATATAGTATTGGACTTGGCGCCGATAAAAAATACTTTCGAATTGCCGAATATAGAATACGACGTTGCCAAAACAACATTACGACCCGAATCAATGGTTTCTTTAGACAAACTTGTTAAACTGCTTAACGTAAATTCTCACATAACAATAGAATTGGCGGCAAATACAGACTTCAGAGGAGGCGAAGAATACAATCAAAAACTTTCGGAAGGAAGAGCAAAAAGCGTTATGGATTATCTTATTTCAAAAGGAATTAAACCCGACAGACTTACCGCCGTGGGCAACGGCGAAAAAAAACCGAAAGTAATAAGCTCCAAAACCAAAGAAGGAAGAAAAATATTGGCAAAATATAAATTCTTAAAAGACGGAGACGTCCTTACCGAAGATTTTATAAATAACCTTGAAACTGAAGAACAAAAAGAAATTTGCCACCAACTTAACAGAAGAACAGAGTTCAGAGTATTACGCGACGATTACGGTATAAATGCCGTTAAGTTCGGCAGCGATAAATAAAATTAAGAGATGTCTTTAAAAAAATACTGTTTTTTGAGGCATCTCTTAATTTTTTGCAATAATTACGCCCGAATTTATTTTCCCGTATTTTCGACTGTTAAAAAACATAATATGTTTAGTT
The DNA here is from genome assembly GCA_013153865.1 of Chlorobiota bacterium. Lineage (GTDB taxonomy): Bacteria > Bacteroidota > Bacteroidia > Bacteroidales > JAADGE01 > JAADGE01. The sequence goes on from JAADDR010000157.1 coordinate 2,528, forward strand.
GTCCTATAATGCGCTTGTTGTCAGTGTATTATATTCGTAACTTTCTTTAGAATCTAAAAAAAATCCTTACAGTAGGTAAATTAATCAAACTTATTCTAACTTTGCAGATTAAAATAATTTTGAATTTTATTAAAACTTAAAATATTATGGCAGAAAAAAAATTTATTACCTGCGAAGGTAACCATGCTGCGGCACATGTCGCATATTTATTCAGCGAAGTAGCTGCTATATACCCGATTACACCGTCTTCGGATATGGCGGAATATGTTGACACTTGGTCGGCTCACGGCAGAAAAAACTTATTCGGACAAACCGTGAGCGTTACCGAGATGCAATCGGAAGGAGGTGCATCGGGTGCGGTACACGGCTCTTTACAAGGAGGTGCATTAACTTCTACTTTTACGGCATCTCAAGGCTTATTGCTTATGATTCCGAATATGTATAAAATTGCCGGAGAATTACTGCCGGCAGTATTTCATGTAAGTGCAAGAAGTATTGCTACTCAAGCCTTATCTATTTTCGGAGACCACAGCGACGTAATGGCAGTAAGACAAACCGGATTTGCAATGCTTGCCACGAGCAGTGCCCAACAAATTATGGATATTGCACCGGTGGCGCATTTAACGGCAATTAAAACACGTATTCCTTTCGTGCATTTTTTCGACGGTTTCAGAACTTCTCACGAAATATCAAAAGTTGAACTTCCCGATGAAGAAGAACTCAAAAAACTTATTGATACCGAAGCATTACAAAAATTCAGAGATAACGCTCTTACTTCTACGGCTCCGGTTACGAGAGGTACGGCGGAAAATCCCGATATCTTCTTCCAAGCAAGAGAAGCCGCTGACAAATTCTATGACCCCGTGGCGGACGTGGTTGCGGATTACATGAAAGAAATAACGAGAATAACGGGCAGGCCGTATGCTCCTTTTAACTATTTCGGTGCAGAAGATGCAGAACACGTAATTGTGGCAATGGGATCGGTTACGCAAACCATAAAAGAAGTTGTGGAATACTTAAACGCAAAAGGCAAAAAAACCGGATTAATGGTTGTACATTTATACAGACCGTTTTCGGCAAAATATTTTATGAATGCATTGCCGGACAGCGTTAAAAAAATAACTGTCCTTGACAGAACCAAAGAACCGGGAGCAAACGGCGAACCTTTATATCTTGACGTGGTAGAACTGTTTAAGAACAAAAAAGACGCTCCGGAAATTCTCGGAGGTCGTTACGGATTAAGCTCTAAAGATACTACCCCGGCAATGATGGTTTCCGTTTACGAAAATATGGAAAGAAACGAATCCAAAAACAGATTTACCGTAGGTATCGTTGACGACGTAAAATTCTCAAACCTTCCCATTCTGCCTGAAATAAGCACGGTTGCCGAAGGCACCTTCGAAGGAAAATTCTACGGACTCGGAGCAGACGGAACCGTAGGCGCCAATAAAAACTCTATTAAAATTATAGGAGATTCCACAGATAAATACGTTCAGGGATATTTCGCTTACGACTCTAAAAAATCGGGAGGCATCACAATATCGCACTTAAGATTCGGAGATAAAATAATACGTTCCACATACCTTGTTAAACATCCGGATTTTGTTGCCTGTTCTACACCTTCTTATTTGTATAAATACGATATGCTCGAAGGCATAAAAGAAGGAGGTTCCTTCTTGCTTAACAGTACTTGGGATGTTGAAGAAACAAAAAAACGACTTCCCGACAGCTATAAAAAAGTATTGGCGGAAAAAAACATTAATTTCTACATAATAAATGCCACAAAAATTGCAATGGAAATAGGTCTCGGAAACAGAACCAATACCATAATGCAATCGGCATTTTTTAAAGTTTCGGAAGTTATACCTTACGATTTTGCCGTAGAGCAAATGAAAGCCGCCATCAAAAAAACTTACGGAAGAAAAGGCGATAAAATCGTAAACATGAATTATGCCGCCGTTGACAGAGGAGGCGATGCAATTACCAAAGTTGATATTCCGGAAGAATGGAAAAATCTTGACGGAGAAGTAAAACTCGGAGTCGAAAGAGGCGATGACGTTCCGGATTTTATCAAAAAAGTGATGGACCCGATTAATGCCCTTAAAGGAGACGAACTTCCGGTAAGTGCATTCGCCGGAAGAGAAGACGGAACATTCCCCGCAGGTACTACCCAATACGAAAAAAGAGGCGTTGCAACGCATGTTCCGAAATGGATTGCCGAAAACTGTATTCAATGTAATCAATGTGCTTACGTATGCCCTCACGCATGTATTCGTCCGTTCCTTGCTACCGACGAAGAAGCTGCAAATGCTCCGGAAGGAACAAACTTTATTCAAGGTATAGGAAAAACAAAAGAATATCAATTCAGAATACAAGTAAGCACTTACGACTGTACAGGTTGCGGCTCTTGTGTCGATGTTTGTCCGTCGAAAGAAAAATCTCTTGTTATGGTTGAATTTGACGACGAACAAAAAGCCGAAAACGAAAAATGGAATTATCTGCATAATGTTGTAGGATATAAAGATACGGTAGTAGAAAAAGAAAAAACATTTAAAAATTCTCAATTTGCACAACCCTTGTTCGAATTCTCCGGAGCATGTGCCGGATGCGGCGAAACTCCTTACATAAAGTTGGTAACACAACTTTACGGAGATTCCATGACAATTGCCAATGCAACCGGATGCTCGTCGATATACGGAGGTTCCGCACCTGCAACACCTTACACGACAAACAAATTCGGAGAAGGACCGGCATGGGCAAACTCATTGTTTGAAGATAATGCAGAATACGGATTGGGTATTGCTTTAGCAAACAAAAAACAAAGAGAAATAATAACAAATATGATGAATGCGGCAATAGAAAAAGGTATTGCACCCGAAACAAAAACCGCATTCGAAGAATGGATTTCGGTAAAAGACGATTCGCAAAAATCAAAAACAGTTGCTCCTAAAGTTATAGAAGCAATAGAAAAAGAAAGTTGCGATTGCGTGAAAGATATTCTCGGATTAAAAAAATATCTCGTAAACCAATCTATGTGGATTATAGGAGGTGACGGATGGGCTTACGATATAGGTTACGGCGGACTTGACCACGTTATAGCTTCCGGCGAAAACGTAAATATCTTGGTTTTGGATACCGAAGTTTATTCAAATACGGGCGGACAATCGTCTAAAGCTACACCTACTGCGGCAATAGCAAAATTCGCGGCGGCAGGTAAAAAAATCCGTAAAAAAGATCTCGGAGCAATGGCAATGACATACGGATATGTTTATGTCGCACAAATTGCCATGGGAGCAAATTACGGACAAACGTTTAAAGCAATTAAAGAAGCCGAGGCATTTCCCGGACCTTCGATTATTATTGCTTATTCGCCTTGTATTGCACACGGTTTGCGTGCAGGAATGAATAAAGTTATGAATGAAGAAAAACGAGCGGTAGAATCCGGATATTGGACTTTGTACAGATACAATCCGATGCTGGAAGCCGAAGGAAAAAATCCTTTTGTTTTAGACTCCAAACCTCCGAAATACGAATTGTTTAAAGATTTCTTACTCGGAGAAGTACGTTTTAATTCGCTTTATAAATCATTCCCCGAACATGCGGACGAATTGTTTAAAGCCGCCGAAGAAAATGCAAAATGGCGCTACAACTATTATAAACGCCTTGCCGAAATGGAATATTAATTTTAAAATTCTTATAATTACATTATGCCCGGTATTTTGCCGGGCTTTTTTTATATTTGCAAGAAAATCACTGAAGCAATTACTTATTTAACATATCAAACCTTGAAAACATCTCTGCTTATATTATTTATGTCGTTTTTTGCGATTATATCTTCGGCTCAAACTTTTTTTAAAATTAAAACCGGTATAAATTTTTCCCGTCCGGTATATGCTTACGACTTTAATAATAAATTAACGGAAGATTACAAAAAAAACAAAACCGGATTTTGCGGAGGTTTTGTCTTACATCACTTTTTTAATGAAATACTTTCTGTTCAGGCGGAATTGTTATACTCGCAAAAAGGATTGAAAATCGTTCAGAATCCGTACGGTACAACAATTAATACAATGAATTATATCGAAATGCCGGTATCGGGACAGTATTCTTTATTTAAAACAAAAAACACTTTTCTGAATATTTATATCGGAGGATATACTGCTTATTGGATAAGCGGAGCATATAAAATTACCGATTATTATACCGGAGAAACCGTAAGCACCAAAGTTGATTTTAATAATGCCGATTATTCTTACGAAAGAATTGATGCCGGTATATCGGCGGGCTTATCATATCGTTTTAACGATAATGCCGAACTGTATCTCGTATATTCACACGGTATGATAGAAAGCGCAAAAGAAAACGTTGACGGATTTCTTAACAGATTATTTTCTTTCGGAATTAACTTTATTGTTTTAAAATAATTACGCTTTTTTTTCGTATCTTTGATATATTCTTTATTTAATCTTATAAAACACTTAAAAAAATGAAAAAATTAACTTTACTTACAGCTGTTTTTATTATAAGTCTAATGTCCGTTAATGCTCAACGTTTCGGAATAAAAGCAGGATTGAATCTCTCGGGTATAAACACCGATACCGAACTTGCGGAAATGCAGACCGAAGATTTACTTGCCGGACTTAACGGAGGTTTCGTTTTCGAGCTCAATCCTTTTGAACATGTAGGTTTCAGAGCCGAAGCATTATTTTCTCAGAAAGGATATTCTCTTACTACCGATGCCGATATTGACGGTACCGATATTGTTACGGATTATTCTTTAAATATGGATTATTTGGAGATACCGGTATTGATGAAGTTTAAATTCGGTCCGGCATATTTTACGGCAGGACCTTACTTTGCTTATGCCGTAAGCGGAGACGAAATAATTTCCATGACCATAGACGGCGAAGAACTGGCGGAGAGCCAAATAGAAGAGCAAGGGGCAATACCTTCAAACGATATTTTTAAAGACGGAGAATTTAACGGCGATAACATAAATTTTGATCGTACCGATTTCGGCATACAAGCCGGAGCAGGAATAGAATTTATGAAGTTCTTTGCAGAACTGCGTTATGCTGCCGGACTTACCGATATTGATAAAGATAAAGGACTTACGGAAGATGATTTTACAAAAAATTACACTATAAGCATTACTGCGGGTATTTTGTTCGGCAAATAAAAAACCTGCCGATTTAACCGGTTGATTAACAGTGTTTTGTGTTTTAAAGCACACTTTTTGTAAGTTTTTGATTTATAGGTTATTATAAAATTGATTTAAGCAAAACATCAGTAAAATCAATTATATTATTTTGCGGTTTAAATTTTTTTTATACTTTTGGGTAATGTTTAATTATTAATTAAAAGATATCAAATTATGAAAAAATTATTATTACTCTCAGTTGCCGTTTTCTTTGCTTTTGCAATGAGCGCTCAGTCTTTCGGTATTAAAGCCGGAGGAACCATGTCGGGGTATAAAGTAAACTTTTACGTACCTGACGGAGCAAACATGGGCGAAGGTTTCCATGTTTACGGTTTAGCGGAATTACCTTTAAAAGAAAAAATCGATTTAAGACTTTCTCTCGGTTTTAACCAATTAGGTTCCGAGTTTTATTTGGAACAAGAACAAGATCTCGGAGCAGGTCCGGTAAATACTGTTTCGGATTTTAAAAAAGAAATTAATTATCTCCAATTCAGTGTTACTCCTAAATTCAAATTCGGACCGGCTTATGCATTTATTGGTCCGTACCTCGGATATGCAATCAGCGGGACTTTTAGCGGAACATATACTGCCGACGGAACAACTCTTATGGAAGTTGATGATGTTGATATTTTCGGAGATGTTA
>JAADDR010000195.1 GCA_013153865.1 Chlorobiota bacterium
ATCCTTAAAGGAATTGCCGAACCGGTATTGGTTTTTTCCGACAAAAAAGACGCACCCGGATTAAAAAAAGCCGGAAAATACGGAATAAAAACCGCTTCGCTTTCGGCAAAAGGAAAGAATAGGGAAGAGTTTGACAAAGAAGTAATTAACTTACTTTCCGAATACGATTTCGATTACATAATACTTGCCGGTTACATGCGAATTTTATCCGATATTTTCGTAAAAAAATTTTCCGGAAAGATAATCAACATACATCCGGCAGACACAAAACTGCATCAAGGATTGCACGCTTACAAGTGGGCATTCGAAAACAAACTGCCCGAAACAAAAATTACCGTTCACTACGTGAACGAAGGCGTCGATACCGGAAAAATAATAGCTCAAACAACGGTAGATTTACGAGGAGCAAACACACCGAAAGAAGTCGAAAAAAGAGGACTGACAACAGAACACGAGTTTTATTCACAAACTTTAAAAGAGTTATTAGGAACAAGAAAAAAGGAACAAGTAAACGATATAAACAAACTGAAATAAATATGGGAATTGTTAAATTTGAAGATATAATTGCTTGGCAAAAAAGCAGAGAATTGGTTTTAAAAGTTTATAATATATTTAAAGAAAGTAAAGATTTCGGCTTTAAAAATCAAATCGAAAGAGCAAGTGTTTCGGTTATGAACAATATTGCCGAAGGGTTTGAACGAAGAACAAACAACGAGTTTCGTTATTTTTTGTATGTTTCGAAAGGTTCCGTCGGAGAAGTCCGTTCAATGTTATATTTAGCTTTGGATTTGAAAAAAATAAGTAAAAAAGATTTTAACGAATTATATAATTTAACAAACGAAATATCAAAAATATTAACAGGACTGATTAAAACAATAAACTAGTAACTAATTACCGGCTACTAATCCCTAGTCCCTAATTACTAACTACTAATTTCTAATAAAAATGTGCGGAATAACAGGTTTTATAGGCGAAGAAAAAATAGTTTACGACATACTCTCCGGGCTTTTAACCCTTCAACACAGAGGACAAGACAGTGCCGGGATAGTAACTTTCGATAAAATTTTTCATACAAAAAAAGGTCTCGGACTGGTAAGCGAAGTATTTAACGACAAACACATAGAACGACTTCGCGGAAATGTCGGCATCGGGCATGTGCGATACACAACACACGGAACAGGCGATATACTTAACGCACAACCGATTACCACAAATTATCCTTTCGGAATTTCGATGGTGCACAACGGCAACGTTACCAATTTCAAAAAGATGAACAAAGCACTTTACGAAGATTATCACGTCCTGCCGACTTCTTCCAACGACCTCGAAATTTTACTTTACACATTTGCCGCCGAACTGAAAAACAAAGACCTTAAAAACATCAAACCCGAAGATATTTTCGATGCCGTAAAAAACACCCAACAAAAAATCGAAGGTGCTTATGCCGTTATTTCCGTAATTGCAAACCACGGATTACTGGCATTTACCGACCCCTACGGAATACGCCCCCTTATTCTCGGAAAAAAAGTTACAAAAAAAGGCGTTGTTTACGGTTTTGCTTCCGAAAGCGTTACTTTCGACCATCTCGGATACGAAATAATCAAAAATCTCGAACCGGGCGAAATAATTTTCATCGACAACGACAAAAAAGTTTATTATTCGAAAGGATATTCACAAAAACAGCACTTTTGCGTATTCGAATTTATATATTTTGCTCGCGAAGATACCGAATTTTACTCTTGCAACGTTGCCGGAAAACGCGTAAAAATGGGCGAATACATCGCAAAACAAATTAAAGAAGCCGGCTTAAAACCCGATGTTGTTATCGACGTGCCGGCATCAGGATATTTCTCGGCATCGGGTATGGCGGAAGCTCTCGGAATACCGTATCACAGAGGTCTCGTAAAAAGCAACTACATAGGCAGAAGTTTTATAGCTCCCGAACAAAAAGAACGGGAAAATATCGTAAAAAAGAAACTAAATCCCATAAAAAAAGCCGTTAAAGGCAAAAAACTCGTTGTAGTTGACGATTCCGTCGTAAGAGGAACAACATCAAAACGAATAGTTCAACTTCTCAGAGATGCCGGTGCAAAAGAAATATACTTCGTATCAGCCGCACCGCCCGTTATAAATCCTTGCGTTTACGGTATCGATATGTCGGCAAAAACCGAACTTATAGCATCAAATCTTGATATAAACGAAATTTGCGAATACATTAAAGCAGATGCGCTTTTTTTCCTTAAAACCGAAGATTTAAAAGAAATCTTTCCGGATACAGGAATTTGCGATGCCTGTTTTACCGGAAATTATCCCGCCGGAAATATCCGCGAAATGTTGAAAGACATCGAAGAAGAAAAAAAACAAATGCGATTGTCGTTTCATTAAAATTTTATATTTAATTTTTAATTAAACAAACCGTAATTTTAATACCCGATGTCATCCGGTACATATTTAACTTCGCCGAGTCTTTCGGAGTTCGGAATTTTAACGGCAATTTTCTGTTTATAATACTGAAATAAATTCAAGCCCGACAAAAATTTTATCACGGTATTTTATGCGATAACTTGTTTTTTCATAAATTTGTATAAATTATATTTTATGAAAAAAACAATCTCCCTTATAAGCATACTCCTTTTATTTTCAGGTATATTTGCTCAAACCAAACTTGCGTATGTTTCCGACGATTACGAAAAATACGGATTAAAACCCGGCAATATCCCCGAAATTCGGGAAGACGGCATAAGAACCGGAGGTAAAAAAGGAACTTACGAATGGTGGTATTTCGATGCACATCTCGAAGACGGAACGGCAATCGTTATTATTTTTTACACAAAACCCTTTACCGAAATAAAAAAAGGTTTAACCCCGTTTATTTCGATAAACATTGACCGTACCGACGGAACAAGCATCAAAAAACCTTATTACGGAAAAATTGAAAATTTCTTTGCTTCCGATACAATTTGCGATGTCAGAATAGACAAAAACTATTTCAAAGGCGATTTAAAAAATTACCAAATTCATTACGAAGACGAAGAACTGACAATTGATGCAAAAATTAAACGCACAAGCGAAAGTTGGCGACCGAAAACGGGACATTTTATTTACGGAAATTCAGGAAAAGAATTTGCATGGCTGGTTCCCGTCCCGAAAGGAAAAACAGAAATAACATACACATACAAAGGCAAAACATACAAATCGCAAGGTTCCTGCTACCACGACCATAATTTCGGAAACGCCGACATGTCGGATGTCGTAAACCATTGGTACTGGGCGCGTGCCGAACTCGGACCCTACAACGTAATTGCGGCAGAACTCATTTCCGTAAAAGAATATGCCGCCGAACCGATTATTGTTTTCAATATTTCAAAAGACGGAAAAACCGTTGCCGATAAAGGCGAAAACGTAAAACTTTTCAGAACTTACGGAAAAATGAACCCCGAAGGAGAAAGACCGGTAAGCAACGAACTTAAATTTATTTACATTTCCGACGATAAAAAAACAAAATTCGAATTTTCGCTTACGAGACAGCAAAACTTAATGGAAATGAAAATATTTGATGCTCTTATTTCAAATAAAATTAAACGCCGGCTTGCAACTCTCGTTACGGGTCTTGACCCCGCATATTTTCGATTTTCGGGAACGGCAAACCTCAAAGTTTACGAAAACGACTGTAAAACGGAAGAATTTACGGGCAAAAAAGCATTTTGGGAATTGATGTATTTCGGTAAACCATACGGAATTAAATAATTCGTTGCTTTTATAATTCAACTTTTATTTTCCTTTTTACAAAAAAACAAATTATATAATGTAATTTTGTATATATAAAAAAACACACGACAATGAACAGTTTGATAAACAAAAATCATAAAAACAAAATATATAAACTCGAAAATATTCTTAAAAAACTTTCCGAACCGGTAAGAAAAGCGGGAAATAAAGACTTACATCAAACTCTTGTCGATTTAATATCAAGAATACACGACCCGTTTATGTTTGTGGTGGTAGGAGAAGTAAAAGCCGGAAAAAGCAGTTTCATAAATGCTCTTTTAGACACCGGAGAAGAAATTTGCAAAACTGCGGCTTCGCCGGTAACCGATGTAATTCAGCAAATTTTATACGGAGAAAAAAGCGAAGTAATTGTAATAAACGATTATTTGATAAGAAGATACGAACCGGTTGAAATACTTAAAGATATTGCCGTGGTTGACACCCCCGGAACCAATACCGTCATAAAACATCATCAGGAAATTACCGAACGGTTTATTCCGGTAGCCGATTTGGCGGTATTTGTTTTCGAAGCAAAAAATCCTTACAGACAATCAGCTTGGGATTTTTTTGATTACATACAAAAAGAATGGCATAAAAAAATAGTATTCGTATTACAACAAAAAGACTTATTATCCGAAGAAGATTTACGCGAGAATATCAACGGACTTATAAAATTCGCAAAACAAAAAGGCAGCGAAAATCCCCTCGTATTTGCCGTTTCGGCAAAAGATGAAATAGAAGGAAGGCACGAACAAAGCAACTTTTCGGCATTCAGAGATTACATAAAAACTCACGTTACCGGAGGTAAAGGTTCTAAACTGAAAATCCGCAATTACATAAATTCGTCGGAAAAAATTATCGAAATACTTTTTAAAGGAACAGAAGAAAGAAAAAAACAACTTGAACAAGATAAAGATTTCAGAAAAGAAACAAATGAAATTTTAGAAAAACAATATCAAAAATCGATTCAAAAAGTAGAAATATTAGTGGAAAATTCGCTTGCTGTTTATAACTCGGTTACACAAAACGCATACGACGAGCTCAGTTCCGGACTTTCAATTCCGGCTTTGTTTAAAAGATCTTTTACCGCATTTCTCGGAAAAAAGAAATCTTTAAAAGTATGGTTGCAAAATTTAGCTTCCGAAATGGAAAAAGAACTTTCTTCCGGATTAAAAAACAAACTGGACATATACATAGGAGATATATCCGATTCCGTGCAACAAATGGTATATCTTATAGACTTAAAAATTCGTAAAAGCGACATATCCTTAAAAAACAATCCTGATTTTTTTAAATCCGCCGCCGAAAAAAGACTTACGGTATATCGCGAACTGAAAGAAACTTTCAGCAATTTTATTTCCGCATCAGAAAATTTCTCCGAAGACAAACTTTTTCCGTATCGAGGCAATATTGCCCCGAAAGTTACGGCAGGAAGCGGACTTGCGGTAATCGGAGTTTTGCTTACGGCTTTCACGCAAGGTGCCGTTCTCGACATTACCGGAGGAGTAATTACCGGAATAGGTCTGATATTTGCCGGCACGGCAGCCGGACTTCACAGAAAAAAAATAATGAAAAACTTTAAAAAAGAAATAAATAAAGGAAAAATAAAACTCGAAAAAGAACTTACCGAAAAATTAACGGCTTATATAAACGGCATAAAAGAAAAAATTAACGCCAACTTTTCGGAGTTTGACAAATTAATCGAATCCGAAGAAAAATTCTTAAATGATTTTATCGAAGAACTTTCAGAAATTAAAAAACAACTTGACGATCTAAAATAAAAACCGCCCGAAAAAATACTTTCGGACGGATACTGTTTTTTTATTGGCATTAGAATATTTTACTCGGTTTTATCCTTAATTAAAAAAACCTCTTCATTATCTTTATGCATATAATATTCTTCGCGGGCAAGACGCTCTTTTGCATCGGGATTCGTCGTTAAATCTTTGTAATATTTCTCGTTTTTCAAAATTTCTTCCCGGTAATATTCCTTTTTATTTTTAAGATATTCTATTTCTTGCTTTAACTCCGATTTAAAACGCAAATTTGTTTGGTCTATAAAAGTAATCCATACGGCAAAAGCCGTAAATGCTATTAAATACTTAAATTTAGTTATATAATACCATATCTTTTTTGCGTTATCTTTCATTTTTTCACTTTTTTATATTACTGATTTCCGAGAATTAAAGGCATACCGTCTTTACCGCTGCCTATTATAATCGTTTTACTGTTAGGAGATTCCGAAAGCTTTATGGTTGCCTCTATACCTCTCATCTTAAGCAAGCTGGGAGTTAAAGAACTGTTTATTATTTGATTTGCTCTTGCTTCGCCTTCTGCCGCAATGCGTTTTCTTTCGGCTTCGGCTTTTTCTTTTTCGAGTTTATATTGATATGCCAATGCTTCCTGTTTCTGTATTTCTTTATTCTCTATTGATTTTTTATACTCGGGCGGCAAATCTATAGAACGTATCAATAACGCCGTCATGTGTATGTTATTTTCCGGTTTATTCAAAACCGCTTCCGTTTCGTCTTTAATCAATTGTTCTACTTCCGCACGCTTTGTAGAGTAAATTTCTTCCGCCGTATAACGCCCCATAACTTGTCTTACCGTAGAACGAACTTCCGGAACAACCAATTTCTCGATATATTTTACTCCGAACTTTTCGTGAAGATAACCTATTTTATCGTAAATAGGATAAAATCTTACCGATACGTCAACATTTATGGGAAGCCCTTTTTTGTCCAAAACATCCATTGTTTCATCAACTTTTTGTTCCTTTACGTCGTAAATTATCATATCGTTCCAAGGTGCGATTACATGAAAACCGGCACTGTAAATATGCTCTTTATCAAGACCGCCCGCAAATTTTTTAAATATTACGCCTTTCTCTCCGGGTTGCAGCGTTACAAATGTCGCGGAACCGAACATTATTAATATTACTGCCGCAACACCGATTAAAACTAACATTGATTTTGATTTATTTCCCATATGTTTCTAATATTTATGAATAACTTTTGCGAATTTACGACTTTTTTCTCCTAAAACAAAAGACAAAACCGTATGTTCGCAAAAAAAATATTCACCTGAACCGCAAACATAATATTATCAGATATTTTACCTTAAATCTTTTTTTTATACTTTTGAAAATAAAAAATACAGTGAGCAAACTGCAAATATATAAAGCATCGGCAGGATCCGGAAAAACATACCTCCTTACCTTAAATTATCTTAAAACGGCATTCAAAGCACCCGACCGTTTCACTAAAATATTAGCCGTAACATTTACCAATAAGGCAGCCGAAGAAATGAAAACACGTATATTGGAAAAACTCGACGAACTTATTAAAAAAGGTAAAAATGCCGATTATTTCAAAGAAATAAAACAATCCGGGCAATATAAAACAGACAACGAACTCATTAAAAATGCCGAAACAATTCGGGATAACATTCTGCACGACTACTCGGCATTTAATGTCGGAACAATAGACAGTTTTGTTCAAAAAGTAATAAGAGCTTTTGCTTTTGAAATGAACCTGAACTCGTCATACGAAATAGAATTCGACACGGATAAAGTAACGGAAGATTTAACAAACAAACTTTACGAAAAAATCTCTTTCGACCGCGACTTACAAAAGTGGCTGTTGCAATACGCACAAAACAAAACCGAAAATAATAAAAATTGGGATTTTAAAAACGAAATAAAAAACCTTACTTCGGAAATATTTAAAGAACAATTTCTGGAACTTTACAAAAACAGAAAAATCGAAAAAAAAGAAATGAACGATTTTCTGAAAACTTTGTATAAAATTAAAAACAATTTCGAAAGCAAAATGTCGGAATTAGCCGCAAAATACAAAAAAATACTCGAAGATGCGGCAATGAATCCCGGCACATACGGAATGAAGTTTAAAATAATATCAAATCATTTTCTTGTTAAAACGGCAATAAAAAAAGAATACGATAACTTTACGGCAACATTTATCAAAGCAAGAGACGGAATCGAAAATTGGTATGCAAAAAGTGCATCCGCACAAATAATAAACGATATAAAAAACACCTACGAAAAACTGTACCCTTTAATCGAAACATATTTCAAATATTTCGAAGCGGAAAGCGAAAATTATTACACGGCAACGGAAATAATAAAACAATTTCATGCATTCGGAATTATAAACGACATGGCGGCGGAACTCTCGGAATATCGCTCGGAAAATAATATACTGCTTATCAGCGACACCAATTTGCTGCTGAAAGAAATAATTGGAAATAACGATGCCCCGTTTATTTACGAAAAAACAGGAACCGGATTCTACAATATATTCATAGACGAATTTCAAGATACGTCAAATTTTCAATGGGCAAATTTCAAACCGCTTATAACTAACTCTCTAAGCCAAGGATACACAAATCTTATCGTAGGCGACATTAAACAATCGGTTTACAGATGGAGAGGAGGAGACTGGAAACTTTTATTACAAGGCGTAAAACAAGATATAGGAAAAGAATTCTCCGAAGAAAAAACTCT
>JAADDR010000043.1 GCA_013153865.1 Chlorobiota bacterium
TCGGTATTTGATGTTTTAACCGGGAAGACAAGAATTTCGGGTTTTTTGGAATCTCCGTTGCTGATTATATCGCATACGGCAATGCCTGCATGGCAGGAGAGTCTTAAACGTGTTATTGATGTAGTGTTTTCACTTGCAGCTCTAATTGTTTTATCACCGTTTTTTTTAATTATAGGTTTAATAATCAAAATCGGGTCGGAAGGTCCGGTTTTTTTTAAGCAGGAACGTATAGGGTTGCATGAAAAACCTTTTATTATCTATAAATTCAGGTCGATGTATATTGATGCGGAGAAAGACGGACCTCGTTTATCCGCTGCCGGAGATAAAAGAATAACTCCTTTCGGCAGGTTTCTTCGAAAAACCCGGTTGGATGAAATACCGCAATTTTTTAATGTCTTGAAAGGTGATATGTCTGTAGTAGGTCCGCGTCCTGAACGTCGTTATTATATAGATAAAATTGTTGAAAAAGCGCCTTATTATTTAAACTTACTTAAAGTTAAGCCGGGTATAACATCTTGGGGGCAGGTAAAGTTCGGATATGCGGAAAATGTGGAACAAATGATTCAAAGATTAAAATTTGATCTTTTTTATGTGGAAAACAGATCTCTTTATTTGGATTTTAAGATAATGATACATACCGTTTTGGTAATATTAAAGCGAGACGGAAAATAAAAATATTGCTTTTATGAAACATTTTAAGTCATGATATATCAAACCTATAAAAAGTATAATGTAATTTCCGGATGGATTGTTTTTTTAATTGCCTTCATAACTTATTATTTAACTGCGGAACCTACCGTAAGTTTTTGGGATTGCGGAGAATTTACGGCATCTTCTTATAAATTGGAAGTGGGACACCCGCCGGGAGCTCCATTTTTTATGCTGCTTGCTCGTTTTTTTGCAATCTTTGCAAGTTCGAATCAGCAAGTTGCTTTTATGATTAATTTAGTTTCGGTAACGGCAAGTGCTTTTACCGTTGCATTTTTGTTTTGGACAATAACTTATTTTGCCGAAAAGATTTTATTAAAAAAGTCTTCAATAAATATTAACAATACTCTTGCAATTTTACTTAGCGGTTTTACGGGTGCTCTTATTTATGCTTTTTCGGATACTTTTTGGTTTTCCGCCGTTGAAGCCGAAGTTTATGCAAGTTCGTCTTTGTTTACGGCGGCGGTTTTTTGGGCAATATTAAAATGGGAACGTATTTCGGATGAAAAATATTCCGACAGGTGGCTGGTGCTTATCGCTTTTTTGATGGGGGTATCAATAGGTGTTCATTTGCTTAATTTATTGGCAATACCGGCAATAGTATTTGTTTATTATTTTAAAAAATACAAAACAACCGCAAAAGGTATTTTGTATGCATTTTTTATATCCGTAGCAATTCTTGCTTTTGTAATGTACGGTATCATACAGGCATATGTGGTTGTTGCATCCGAGTTTGAACTGTTGTTTGTTAATACTTTCGGATTACCCTACAACAGCGGTTTGTTTTTTTATGTTATATTAACTTTTGCATTACTTACTTTCGGAATATATATTACGTTTAAACATAAAAGAACCGTACTTAATACGGCTTTAACCGTGATTACAGTTATTTTAATCGGATACTCTTCTTTTGCGGTTATTGTTATTCGTTCTTATGCAAATCCTCCCATGGACGAAAATAATCCCGAAAATGTATTTGCTTTACTTTCTTATCTCAACAGGGAACAATACGGTTCGCGCCCGTTATTTTACGGAAATTATTATAATGCCGAATTTCAGAGAGACGATTCCGGAAATATAAAAATAAAAAAACGTTATACTTATATTCCTGTTGACGGTAAGTATTTAAAAATAGAAAAGTCAAATCCGGAATATCTTTATGAAAGTTCCGGAAAAACGATTTTCCCTCGTATGTACAGTCGCGATAAAAATCATATATCGGCATATAAGGCATGGGCGGGAATAAAAGACGGAGAAAACCCGACGTTTTTTCAAAATCTGAAGTTCTTTTTTAAATATCAGCTCGGGCACATGTATTTCAGATATTTTATGTGGAATTTTGCGGGAAGACAAAACAACTTGCAGTCGTACGGCGATATAACAAAAGGAAATTGGATAAGCGGGATACCTTTTTTAGATGAGATGATAACCGGGAGCCAAAAAAATCTTCCGGACAGAATAAAAAACGATAAAAGCAGAAATGTTTATTTTTTACTTCCTTTTATTTTGGGTATAACAGGTCTTTTATTTTCTTATTTTGAAGATAAAAAGAGTTTTACGGTTATAATGTTATTGTTTTTCTTTACGGGAGCAGCAATAGTTATTTATTTAAATCAAACACCGTATCAACCTCGCGAACGGGATTATGCTTATGCAGGTTCTTTTTATGCGTTTGCCGTATGGACAGGTTTGGGAGCGGCGGCTTTATATTCTTATTTTTCGGAGAAAATGAAACCGAAAACGGCACTTATTTTAGCTGCTTTTATTACTGTTCCGGTTCCGATTATTACCGCATCCGAGAATTGGGACGATCACGATCGTTCCGACAGATATACGGCTCGCGATTTTGCCGTTGATTATTTAAATTCGTGCGAAAAAAACGCAATTTTATTTACTTACGGCGATAACGACACTTTTCCTTTGTGGTATGCACAAGAAGTAGAAGGTATTCGTACCGATATTAAAGTCGTAAATTTAAGTTTGCTCGGCACGGATTGGTATATAGACCAAATCAGGAAAAAAACCTACGAAGCACCTCCCGTACCCTTTAAAATGACTCACGACAAATACAGGGAAGGAAAACGCGACGTAATATATGTTACCGATAACAATGATATTTTTATTAATGAAAAATATAACGCAAATAAATTATCATACGAAGACGATTTTAATGAACTTAAAAAAAGATTAAAACAAATAATAGATAATTCAGATTATCCCGCAAAAAATCCGGAAGCATATAAAAATTTTATTAATGCTTTCGATTCTTTGTCTGTTACGGAACTTGCGGGGATTACGTCTTTTGTTTCAAAAAAAGAGTTTTTTGCTAAATATAATTCCGACAAGCAAGAAACAGAACTTCTTTATAATAAAGTAAAAAGTTTGACCGATAATATATCGAAAGATTATTTACCGCTTGATACGGCTCTGGATTTTATATCTTCGGATAATCCGGAAACGCAACTCGAAACTTCGCAAGGCGACAGAATTAATTATATGCCGTCAACCAAACTGTCTATGGAAGTTTCGTGGTCTGATTTTGTTAAAACCGGTAAGTTTACAACCAAAGAACTCGGCAATTTCGAGAAATATATGAAATGGAAATTAAATAAACGTTATTTATACAAAAACGATTTAGCCGTATTTGAGATAATTGCCCGTAATAAAAGCAAACGCCCCGTATATTTTGCCGTAAGCGTTCCTTCTTCGAGTTTTAACGGATTAAAAGATTATTTGCGTCTCGAAGGATTTGCTTATCGTTTGGTTCCTTTTAAAACAAATTCCGATGATTTAAGATTTAACACCGAAGTTCTTTACGACAACCTTATGAATAAATGCAAATGGGGAAATATGAACAGAAAAGACGTTAATGTCGATAATTTTGTTTTACGTTCGGCAAAAATAATGAATATAAGACAAACATTTGCATCGCTTGCCGGACAACTTCTGAAAGAAGGGAAAAAAGAAAAAGCCGTAAAAGTACTGAATCGTATTATCGAAATAATGCCTGACTGTAATTTCCCTTACGGATATGACATGTATGACATAGCAGATGCTTATTATAAAGCCGGAGAACCGGAAAAAGCCGATAACATTATCGAAATAATATATAAAGATAAAGCACAATTTTTGAAATATTATTCCGGTTTCGACCTTTTTAAAGACGAAATACTGCCGGATAAAGCAGAGAGCATAGCCGTATTAAACCGATTTGCATCACTTACGGAACGATATAAGCGAGAAGAACTTTACGGTAAACTTACGGATTTAATTAATAGTAATTTGTAAACAGGTATTTTCAATAATAAAAATTAAAATATCCTTTTTCCCGATTTGGTGTTTTTTTCTTACATTTGGTCTGTAAAAAAATAAAGAAAAACGAATATGATAAACAGGGAAAAGTTTAAACTTTTAGAAGAAAAAAATAAAGAAGCTCTGGCGGGCGGAGGCGAAGAACGCATAAAAAAACAACATGCAAAAGGCAAACTTACGGCAAGAGAACGAATAGATTTACTTTTAGACAAAGGGTCTTTTCAAGAACTCGGTAGATTTGTAACTCACAGGTCCAGGGATTTCGGGTTGGATAAAAACGTACCTCTCGGCGACGGCGTGGTTACCGGCTACGGAACCGTAAACGGTCGATTGGTCTATATATTCTCGCAGGATTTTACGATTTTCGGCGGTTCGCTTGCCGAAGCACATGCCGAAAAAATCGTTAAAATAATGGACTTGGCAATGAAAAACGGTGCTCCGGTTATCGGACTTAACGATTCCGGAGGTGCAAGAATACAAGAAGGAGTTGTTTCGCTCGGAGGTTATGCCGATATTTTTTACAGAAATACGCTTGCATCGGGTGTTATACCCCAAATATCGGCAATTATGGGACCCTGTGCCGGCGGTGCGGTATATTCTCCGGCTATTACCGATTTTAACATTATGGTCGAAAATTCTTCTTATATGTTCGTAACCGGACCCAATGTCGTAAAAACGGTTACCCATGAAGAAGTTACTTCCGAAGAATTGGGAGGAGCAAGTACCCATTCGACAAAATCGGGCGTTGCTCATTTTACCGCCGAAAACGATGTAGAAGCTCTTAATAAAATAAAAAAACTTTTAAGCTATATACCCCAAAATTGCGAAGAAACACCGCCGGATGCCGATTACGACGATTTTGACGGTCCGCAACCCGAACTTAACGAAATTGTTCCGGAAAATCCTAATCAACCTTATGACATAAAAGACGTTATATTTAAAATTACGGATAAAGACAGTTTCTTTGAAGTTCATGAAAATTATGCCGGAAATATTGTTGTGGGTTTTGCAAGGTTAGCCGGAAAAAGTATCGGCATTGTTGCAAACCAACCGATGTATCTTGCCGGAGTATTGGATATTGAATCTTCAAAAAAAGGTGCGCGCTTTGTAAGATTTTGCGATGCATTTAATATACCTCTTCTTGTATTGGAAGATGTACCGGGATTTTTACCCGGAACCGACCAAGAGTGGAATGCCATTATTACCAACGGTGCCAAACTTCTTTATGCCTTTTCGGAAGCTACCGTTCCGCGAATAACAGTTATCACGAGGAAAGCATACGGAGGAGCTTACGATGTTATGAACTCAAAACACATAGGCGCCGATTTGAATTTTGCCTGGCCTACGGCAGAAATTGCCGTAATGGGTGCAAAAGGCGCTGCCGAAATAATTTTTAAACGCGAAATTGCCGCTGCCGAAAACCCGGAAGCAAAGCTCAAAGAAAAAGAAGACGAATACAATAAAATGTTTGCAAACCCGTATATAGCGGCGGCAAGAGGATACATAGACGAAGTAATAAAACCCGAAGATACAAGAAACCGCCTTATAAAAGGATTTAAAATGCTTGAAAATAAGGTTGATAAATTGCCGCGGAAAAAGCACGGAAATATTCCGCTGTAAGCTTGCAAGTAACCTCTAAGAACGGCATTTTTTATAAATTGATATTTTGCTTTTGTCTTTACAATTAAGATATAATTCTTTAACGGAAACCTTAAAAACAGGATGAATAAAATCCGGTGCGATTTGCATTAAAGGTTTTAATACAAATAAGCGTTTGTGCAAAAATTTATGAGGAACGGTAAGCCGCTCCGAGTTAATTATTTGTTGTTCGTAAAACAAAATGTCTATATCCGTTTCTCTCGACCGATATACGGGTTTTCCGTTTTTAAAATAAGTCTTATGTTTTCTGCCGGAATTTTTTTCTATTTTCAAAATGATGTCGAGCAGGTCAAGAGGTAACAGGTTTGTGTTTATTTTTAATACCGAGTTTAAATAATTATTATCTTTATATCCCCACGATTCGGTTTCGAATATATCTGATTTTATCTCTGTTATACCTATATAAGAAGATACATCTTCGTATGCGGTTAAAATATTTTGTAACCTGTTACCTTTATTACTCCCGAATGACAAAAAAGCGACACTCATTTTTTTAAAATTAAAATAATAAAAATAAATTAAAAAATTTGCATAAACTTAAAAAAATATAATAAATTTGCACTCCCGAATTATTGACCCATGGTGTAACGGTAGCACTGCAGATTTTGGTTCTGCCTGTCTAGGTTCGAATCCTGGTGGGTCAGCAAAAAGCAAAAGTCCTTTTTTTCTCAGAAAAAAGGACTTTTTTATTTGTTATGAATTCTTTGTATAATGATAAAAAGAGCTGCCGAAAATTTCAGGCAACTCTTTTTATTTTTATATCTGTCTTAAGAATATTTTAGAATGTATATCTTAATGAAATATTCCAAGATCTGCCCCAACCGAAGAATACTCGATTTGAAGTGTTAATTCCGTCCCATGTTTCATCATTTCCTCTGTCACCCGGGAAATAATTAGTATCCGATTCGGAAATATACGTTTTATCGAAAAGGTTATTTACGGTAAAACGGGCAGTTAATTTATTTCCTTTTTTAAATTTGTATTTGTAAGTTAAACTTGCATCAACTAATCCGTAACTCGGAAGTTCAAGAGCTTCGTTTCGTCCGTTGGGGTCACTGAATGACGTAGCATCAAAATATGCGTATAATTTATCTGCATAGAAATAATTTGCATCAATATATAATCCTTCTATTATATTATAGTTTGCACCTATTCTTGATGTAAATTGTGCTGCATCGCCTACTTTTACGTCATCTAAGAATAAAGTAAGGTCTCCTACATTAGCTTCATTATAGTCATATAATGTTGCAGTTGCATTGTTAGTGTATGACCAATCTCCGGCAGAAATCATACCGAATACTTTTAATTTACCGTAATTACCGCGGGCTTCCAGTTCAACTCCTCTGTGAACTTCTTCTATTCCGTCAAAAACTCTTGCTGTTAAGCGATCGTCGGTTCCGTCTCCGTCAATATCTCTGTATGCGGTAAATTGAGCATAACGGTCTTTCCAAGAGGTGTTATAAAGGTTTAATTTAATATTCCAATTACGAGTTTTAAAACCGTAACCTGCTTCAACTCCTATAACCGTTTCATTAGTTAAATTGCTGTTAGTATTATTATCCGTGTAATTTGGAAATACCGAACGGAATAAAGGTTGTTTGCTGTAATATCCTGCATTTACAAACACGTTGTGTTGTTCGTTAATATTATAATTTACACCTCCTTTAATATTTCCTCCGGTCATTGATACCCAGTCAGATTCTTGAGGTTCAACAGTTCCGTCGCCGTCAACGTCTCTCGGTAAATTAAAGTAGTCTATGCGTTGAAAATCTTGATTTGAAAATCCTCCTTGAACAAATGCTGAATATTTATCAGTTTTATATTCAACTTGTCCGAATACTCCTTCCCAGCGTACATTGCCTTGGTTGTAATATTCTATTTTTTCTTGGTCGGTAATGTTTTCAAAAGGATTCCATGAAGGGTCTGCTTCAACAAAATCGGCAGGCAGAATAATTCTGTCAGGATTATTAATGTCTCTGTTGTCATAATATTGGTCTGCTCCCAGTACGTCATTAACTACTCTGTAGTGATAGCCGGAATAAGTTCTTAAATCTGCTCCGAAATCAAAACTTAAATTTTCGTTTATATCATTATGATAATTTGTGATAACACCGTACCAGTCGTGTGAGTTCATACTTGCTCTTCTTGAAATTCCCGTGTATCTGTCATTTGTATATGGTGAAGAGTCTGTTCTGTCAGCGCCAAAATCAGGTACGGAACCGCCCGAGTTCCATGTGGCAATATCATCAAATCGTACTAATCCGTCATCTCCGCGGAATGTTCCGTAATAATAGGCACTTCCGTTAATTGCACCGATGCCGCCGGTTCCTCCGCCTCGGCCCCAAGAACCGTAAAGAACCGTAGATAATTTGGATTTATTGTTAATATCCCATTCCCAGTTAAGAGATGCAATAGGTTTATGATAGAAATTTCTTCTCCATGTATATACATCACCGTTGTAATATCCCCAATCGCTGTTATATTTTATATTCGGTTCTCCGTCTTCTCCTCCGTATTGAATATAGTCTTCTA
>JAADDR010000084.1 GCA_013153865.1 Chlorobiota bacterium
AAAAGACTCTTATTTTACGACGGATTTGAACTTTTACGTTATGGATTTTACAACCGGTAAAAATTATACCGATATTTATTTTGCCGAAACCGGCGACAGTTTGCAAACAACAAGAAAACAAACAACAATCGATAACAAAAAATCCCTAAATTATAAATTTGATTATGCGCAAAAAATAAACGATAAATTCAAATACGAAGCCGGTTATAATTTATATTATCGCAAAATCGACGATTACTTTACCGATGCCTATACCGAATATTTTAATTATAAAGAAATTCGTAACTCAATATATTACAACTTATATTACGGCAACAATAAAATATCCGTAACCGCGGGACTTAGAATCGAAAACAGCAATAATACAATCAGCGATACTATTGATAATAATACTGTTGACTTTTTGCCGAATACAAGTATATTATATAAATTCAACAAGCAACATTCTCTTAAAATATCATACAAAAAGTATATTACGCGTCCCGGATTTTATTCTCTTAAACCTTTTACTTATCAAATTGATTCTTTAACTTACTATACGGGCAATCCGTTTTTAAAACCCGCAACAACAAACAAACTGTCTTTATCATATAATTTTCGTAATGAAAATATTAATTTCTCCGCATCTTTATATAATAAAATGTATAAAGACATTTTCGGCAAAATTGTTTATGTCGAAAAAAACATAAAATATACCCGGGAAAGCAATACAAATAAAGGAAATATTTCAGGTATCCGGTTTTCTTCATCAATTAAAATATCAAAAAAACTGCGTATAAACCCTTATTTTGATGCAAATTACCAATATTTCGACGATGATGAATTTAAAACGGAAGGATTTTCTTACGGATTTAATTTTTCGGCGGAACTAGCCCTTAAAAACGATGTTTTTGCGGGAGCGGAATTAGGCGCACCAGAAAAAAAATATTATTTACAAGGTTACAAAAAAAACGAATTTTCCGTAAATGCAATTTATGCCGGAAAATCATTTTCGGACAACAAAGGAAATATATTGATTTTTGTAACAAATCCGTTTACCGATATAACAAACAATATTTACGAAGATTTTGATAATTATGAAAGACATTTTGAAAGCAGAACAAAATTTACGATGTTTGTTATCAAATTATCTTATACCTTCCGAAAAGGAAAAATAACGGATAAATTAAAACGCGAATACAATATGGAAAGAGATATGTAATTTTAAAAAAATAACATAAAGTAAATTAGTATCAATATTGTTCAGATTGTAAAAATGATAAAAACACCGTTCTTTTTACTGTTGTTTGTTGTTGTCTTTAACCTTGACACACATTCGCAAATCATAATATCCGGACAGGTAAAAGACAAAAACACAAACAAAAATATCGAATTTTGTAACGTAACCGTATCAGATAAAAAAGACAGCATAATTTTAAATACGGCAACAAACGAAAAAGGCTTTTTTTATGCCCGAGTCGAAAAAGGAATATATAAACTGATTTTCTCGTATATCGGTTATGACAACGATACCGCCGATTTTAAAAAATATTCAAAAAATACTTTTACAGGTATTTTTAAGTTAAAAAAACAAGACAACCAACTCGAAGAAGTGCTTATAAATGCCGGAACAACCGAACTGAAAACAGATAAAGACATTATTTTTATTACGAAAAAATTAAAAATCGGAACATCGGATACAAAAGATGTTCTAAATAAAATTAACGGTATTTATTACGATTATCATGCGAGAACAATTACCGTTGACGGAGAAAATAAAGTTATATTGCTCGTAAACGGATTGGAAAAAAATAACGAATACATAAAAAACATTCCTTCCGAAAGAATTAAAAAAATCGAAATAATAAGAGACCCCGACGGCAAATACGGATTACTCGGATATTCTGCCGTTATTAACATTATTCTGAAAAAAGATTATAAAGGCACAGAACTTTTTATTTATAATAACAACGAATCCGATTTCTTTAAAGAAAACAAAGCACAAATATGTGCAATAAATAATTTTTATGCATCGATTAACTATACCGAAAACAAAATAAATATATACTCATTAGTAAGCAATAACTACAAAAATCTGTACGACCCTACGGAAATCAAAAAAGAATTTACTGCCGCCGGAATTGTGCAAAACAACACAATGATTCAAAACAATAACGATTACACATACAAAAATACGACAAATTATTATACATTCGGAATTGATTACTACATTAATCCCAAACATACGATAAGTTTTGAAAGCAGCCTTAACGATTTTCCCGAATCAAAAGATACCAGAGAAGAATATTACCGCGTAACCAAAACAGCGGGAACAACGCTTACGGACGAATACTTTACCGAAAATTATACCGATTCGCGAAATAAATATTATCGAAATACGGTTTTTTACAAATACATAATAAACTCTCGAAATACCTTAAATGCCGATTTCTCATATACCCGTTATACAGACGATTACGATAAAATATATAACGAATTTAACAGGTTCGAAAGCACGGAACAAGGCAGAAACACGAAAGACAATACCATTTTTTATCTGAACTTCTATAATAAAATATCCGATAAATCATCTTTGCGCGCCGGCTACGGAAACATAAACACATATATAAAAAACACAAACTCTTTCCTTGCAAAAGATTTAATTGACAACAGCGATTACAAAACAACGGACAGTTTAACCTATACCGATGTCAGACATCATGTTTATTTATACTTGTTGTTTAAACCTTTTAAAAAAACAAGCATTAAAATAGGCGGAACTTTCGAAACCGACAAACCCGAATATGAAAATATTTCATTGAAAAGATTTTATGCTTTTTGCCCTTATGCGGATTTTAAATATAAAAATTTTAAAATAAAATACAGAGCAACTTCAAAATACCCGATGATAATTCAAATAAATCCGTTTACCGAAATTACCGACAAACAGACATTCTTTGAAGGAAACCCCGAACTCGAACCCTTTACCGTCCATAAAATATACCTGCGTTCGGATTTTTTCGGAAATAAATTAAGCATAAAACCGTATTATTATTTTTCAAAAAACTATATAACAAAAACGGCAACATTAAAAAAAGATACAATCGTTGAATACTCTTATGCCAATGTCGATAAATTCTCAAAAACAGGCATAAAAATAAATTTTACCGTTCCTTTCGGAAAAAGTTTTTTTTTACAATCCGTATTTGATATTTACCGGAGTTCAATTAATGACACATACATCGATAATTCTTTTTTCGACATGATAACAAGCCAACAACTTCAATATTTTAACGAAAAAAACAAGTTTACGATAACTTTAACATATCAAAAATTTATGCGTAAATACATTAAAGGATACGGTTACGTTAAAGCAAACGACGATTTCTGGCTCATTACGACTCAAAAAAGTTTTTTAAAACAAAAACTTAACATAACACTCGGCTATTATTTACCTCTGAATTTTGCAGTTGACTATAATCAATCCTATTATACCGAAATAGAAAATTACATTTACGAAAGAACCACATACATAGGCGATGTCCTTAAAAATTACCTTATGGTTACCGTAAGTTACAAATTCGGAAAAGGCAAAAAAACCATAAAAACAAACAAAAAAATCAAAGAAGAAAAAGAATACAAACCGAATGAATAAACATATTCTCTTTAAAAAAACAATATCGGTAATTATCTTCCTTATTTTATTCTCAGAAGGGTTTTCTCAAACGGTAATAACCGGAAGCATTTATTCGGATAATAACGATACAATTAAAATTTTCGACATTATCGCTTTGTCCGCAAAAGACAGTACAATACTCACAAGCAATTCGTTTTTAAAAGAAAATTTTAAGCTGACCGTTAACCAAAAAGACAGTTGTTTATTAAAAATATCAAGTTTCGGATACGATGATAAATATATAAAAATTAATACGGAAGGCAAAAACGAAATAAAACTCGGAAAAATTATTCTTTCATCAACAAATCAACTGGATGAAGTTGTTATAAAAACGAAAAGACCGGTTATTAAGAGAGAAAACGGGAAATTAATTATCGACGTAAAAAATTCGTCCATAAAAAATTCCGCAAATATGCAAGACCTTTTCAGAAAAACTCCGGGTATTGTTATTGATAAAACAAAAAATATCATTGTTCCCGGAAAAGGATCACCGATAATTTATATTAACGATAAAAAAGTTTTTTCGAAATCGGAATTAGACGCTTTAAGACCCGGCGATATAAGCAGCATTGAAATAATTCGTAATCCGGGTGCCGAATACGATGCTTCGGCTTCTGCCGTTATTAAAATAATTACAAAAAAAATCACTTCGGACAAATTAAACGCTTCCGTCGGTAACAGCTCGTATTACGGAGAACATTTCAGCAATATTACGGAAATAAAAATTCAAAGCAAATATCATAAAATAACAAATTCGTTAAGTCTTACGCAACAATTCTGGAATTATACCGATTTTGAGCAATACGAAGAATATATTTTTCAAAATTCGGGTTCCGCTTTTGAAAATAAAGGCAAAACATTTTCGGATAAAAGTGCCGATGCTTCAAAGCTTTTTTTTACGACAGGATACAAACCGAATGCAAAACATAAATTTGCCGCACAAATTTTTCTTATGAATTACACCGGCAAAGACAGTGTAAAAACAAACCAAACAATAAATTCCGATACCAAAACAAATTATTTGCGAAATATTAAAAAATATAAAGAAACAAAAAGGAACAGTTTAGGAAGCGGTATCAGTTGGTATTACGAACCGGATACACTCAGAAAAATTTTTCTTATTCTTGATTATACGACTTTTAATTACGATTTTAACAGTTTTATAAACGAAAATATTCCCGTATTTGAAGAAAATGCTTTCATAAAACTTGATAACAGCAGTAATTATTCGGTTTATTCCGGAAAAGCCGACTATCATTTCAGTAACAATAATTTCGGATATGCCGCAGGCATAAATTTTTCTTCGGTTGACAATAACGGCAAAACAAATTATTTTTCGGATAACTTGTTGTATGACAAAGTTTCCGTATCCATCAACGACAAAATATACGGGTCGTATATGCAACTGAATAAAACAATATCGAATTTATATGTCAGAGGCGGTTTAAGATTTGAATATTCCGAATCAAAAAATACCGTTATTGAAGATAACAAAATTTTATCGGATACGCTGTATCATAATTTTTTCCCGGATTTAACAATAAATTACGATTTCAATGAAAATTTTGTCAGTACTTTATCTTATTCAAGAAAAATAAGTCGCCCGGCTTTTAAAGAAATTAACCCGAAAAAAGAATATTACGATTCTTTATCTTATTTTGTCGGAAATCCGCATTTAAAACCGTCATTCCGCGATAATTTCGAACTATCCGTAAATCTGTTTGAAATGTTGGATATAAGCTTGAATTATTCTTTAATTAAAGACAAACGATTTATCGTAGCATTAGACGATAACAATATTATGAAATACACTTATATTAACCTTGATGAGTATAAAGAATTCGGTATAAATATAGATTTTGCTTATGACGGCGACCGGTATTCGAACTATGCAAGCATCAATTTAACAAAACCGTCTGCAAATTTGCCGTATCTGCAAACAAACATTGATATTAGCAAACCGATGGCATTGGTATATGTAAGCAACGAATTTTTAATCGGCGAAACGACGTTTTATGTTGATTTTTCGTATGACAGCCCCGGCAATTACGGTATTTCATATTATAAAGATAATTATTACGTCTCTGCCGGAATTTACCGTAATTTTTTAAAAGATAAATTATTTGTTTCTTTATCTTTGTCCGATATTTTTAAAACCGATAATACGACAATGATTGATAAATATTCAAATATTTATGTTTATGCTTTCGGATATGAAGACTCAAGACGTATAGAATTTTCCTTGACTTACAATTTTAATAACTTTAAAAAATTACATAAATATAAGAAAAGTAACAGTGAAATTTTAAAGCGTTTACCTTAAAAAAAATTCCGGAATAAAACAGAATTTTTGCACCAAACCAAATAAACTATAACTGAAGAAATTGCCCAAATTCCCCCACTATACCCAATTAGACGCCATGGATTGCGGACCGACATGTCTCCGCATAGTTGCCAAATATTACGGCAAAACATACAGTCTGCAAAACCTGCGAGAGAAAAGCCGTATAACGCGCGAAGGCGTTTCGTTGCTCGGCATTTCGGATGCTGCGGAAGCCATAGGTATGCGAACAATAGGCGTAAGCATCACCTTTAAGCAACTTAAAGAAGAGGCAACACTGCCTTGCATCGTTCACTGGGGGCAAAACCATTTCGTAGTTGTTTACAAAATATCAAAAAAAGGCGATACCGTTTATGTTTCAGACCCTGCCGAAGGATTGATCAAATACACCAAACAAGAATTTCTGAACAAATGGTTAAGCACAAAAAAAGGCGGAGAAGAAAAAGGAATCGCCCTCTTGCTCGAACCAACCCCCGATTTTTACGAAGCCGAAGACGACAAAAACGACAAAACAAGTTTTAAATTTCTGTTTCAATACATAAAACCGCACAAAAAACTTATTATTCAATTGCTTCTCGGTCTGCTCACCGGAAGTTTGCTGCAACTCATTTTTCCTTTCCTTACGCAATCCGTTGTCGATTTCGGTATCTCAAACCAAAACATAGACTTTATATATCTTGTTCTGATTGCACAAATTACACTCTATATCGGAAAAACAACGGTCGATTTTATACGAAGTTGGATATTGCTGCATATAAGCACAAGAATTAACATCTCTCTGATAAGTGATTTTCTGATAAAATTAATGAAACTCCCTTTGAGTTTTTTCGATAAAAAAATGACCGGCGATATTTTACAACGCATCAACGACCACAAACGCATAGAAAGTTTTCTGACCGGAACGAGTTTAAACATAATATTTGCTTTTGTAAATATGATAATATTCGGGCTGGTATTGTTTTTTTACAGTATTAAAATATTTGTAATTTTCCTTATCGGGAGCATACTTTATGCCCTTTGGATTTGGTTTTTTATGAAAAAAAGGCGGGAACTTGATTACAAACGTTTCAGTCAACTGTCAGATAACCAGAGTAATGTAATTCAACTTATTACCGGCATGCAGGAAATTAAACTCCATAATGCCGAACGCCAAAAACGTTGGGAATGGGAACGCATTCAGGCACGTCTGTTTAAAATAAACGTAAAAAGTCTGGCTTTAAGCCAATATCAACAAGCAGGTTCCGTTTTCCTTAACGAAACAAAAAATATCTTCATATCCTTTATTGCGGCAACTTCGGTTATTAACGGCGATATGACACTGGGTATGATGCTTGCCGTTCAATATATCATCGGTCAATTAAACGGTCCGGTAGAGCAGATGATAAGTTTTATGCGTTCTGCACAAGATGCAAAAATAAGTTTGGAACGCTTGGGCGAAATACATCTTAAAGACGATGAAGAAAATCCGGATGATGTAAAAATATCCGAACTCCCCGAAAAAAGAGAAATTAATATCGAAAAACTTTATTTCAGTTATTCGGGAGGCAAAGACGATTACGTTCTGAAAAACATAAATCTTAAAATTCCGGACAAAAAAATTACTGCCGTAGTAGGCACCAGCGGCAGCGGAAAAACAACTCTCGTTAAATTACTGCTCGGCTTCTATACCCCTTCCGAAGGTGATATAAAAATAGGAGACACTAAATTAAATAATCTAAGTATAAGAATGTGGCGCGACAAATGCGGAACGGTAATGCAAGACGGATTTATATTCTCGGACAGTATAGCCGGTAACATTGCGGTAAGCGACGAAAATATAGATAAAAAGAAACTTCTGCATGCCGTTAATACGGCAAATATTCGCGAATTTATCGAAAGTTTGCCTTTATCTTACAATACTAAAATAGGACAGCAGGGAATAGGATTAAGCCAAGGACAAAAACAAAGAATATTAATTGCCAGAGCAGTATATAAAAATCCCGAATTTATCTTTTTCGACGAAGCCACAAATGCACTCGATGCCAATAACGAGAAAATAATTATGGATAATCTCGAGAAATTCTTTAAAGGTAAAACCGTAATTGTGGTTGCACATCGTTTAAGCACAGTAAGAAATGCCGATAAAATAGTCGTTCTCGAAAAAGGCGAGATAATTGAAGAAGGTACACACGACGAGCTTGTAAAAAAGAAAGGAGCATATTAC
>JAADDR010000009.1 GCA_013153865.1 Chlorobiota bacterium
TCATAAATCGAAATAACCTTCCCGTTCGTGAAAATGAAGCAGATAAAGAATTTGAACCTGTTTTAAAAGATATTTCGGTTTTAGACGGAAAAATTAACGAAATATCAAATTTTGTAAATAACCTGTTGAGAGATAATTACGATATAGAATTTAATAATGCCGATAAGAACGACTCTATCAGAAAATCGTTGTTAAATCTGAGAGATAAATTAAAAGAAAATATCGAAATAAATAAAAAACGTCTTGAAGAAGAGAAAAAACGGCAATGGTTTGCCGAAGGACAGGCAAAATTTAACGATATATTAAGAGAAGCCGGTTCCGGAATAAAAAACCTTTCGGAAACAGCACTTATTAATATGGTAAAATTTCTTAATGCCGCTCAAGGCGGATTTTTTATTGTTAACGATAACGAAACAAAACCGTTTCTGGAACTTATTTCCGCTTTTGCTTACGACAGAATAAAAATGCTTACCAAACGCATTGAATTCGGCGAAGGATTAGTAGGCATGTGTGCTCTCGAAAAAAATACAATTGTAGTTACCGACGTCCCCGAAGATTATATGCAAATAGAATCAGGACTCGGAGAAGCAGCACCCGACAATATTTTGATAATACCCCTGAAAACAGAAGACAAACTGCTGGGAGTTATAGAAATAGCATCTTTCTACGACTTTAAAAAAGAAGAAATAGAATTTATAGAAAATGTTGCCGAAAATATTGCCGCAACACTCGAAGCAGTTAAAATATCCCATAAAACATCGGAACTGCTTCAAGAAACCCGTAAAAAATCCGAAGAACTGGCTTTAAGAGACTCCGAAATGTCGGAAAAAATCAGCGAACTGAGAGATGCACAAAAAGAAACAAAAC
The DNA here is from genome assembly GCA_013153865.1 of Chlorobiota bacterium. Classification (GTDB taxonomy): domain Bacteria; phylum Bacteroidota; class Bacteroidia; order Bacteroidales; family JAADGE01; genus JAADGE01. Next base: position 868 of record JAADDR010000009.1, read on the forward strand.
GAAGCGAATCCGAAATGACGGCTCTTGTTTCCGTAATAAACAGAGTATTATTTAAAATGGAATTAACCGCATCAGGTAAAATAATATCGGTTAATAATTTATTTCTAAGACATTTGGGCTATTCATTAGCCGACATTAAAAATAAAAACTTTACCGAGTTCATAAAAAATAAAGACAAAAAACTAACAGAAGATATTTATAAAAAAATTGCCGAATACAATTTTACCGAAAAAGAAATAACCTTTATCTCAAAAGAAAATACCGAAATAAAAACCGCTTCGTTTTTTTCTTCCGTAATAAACGAAAAAGGCGAAATATCACGCATATTAATGCTTGCAGATAATATTTCTTACAGAGAAGATTTACAAAAGAAAAACAATTTACTTAAAGAAGAATTGCAAGCGAAAATAAAAATCATAACGGAAAAAGAAAAAGAAATAAACGGAATGTTTAATAAGATAAAAGAAAATTCATTTGACGAAAAATCAAAACAAAGACAAAAAGAAATATTAAAAGAATACGAAACTCCCGTCGATAAAAAATACACACTTTGGTTAAAAGATTTAATAAGTAAAAAATGAAAAAAAAAGAACAATACGATTCTTTAGACTTTAGCCGTACAGGAGTTTGGAAATATACCTTAACCGCATTCTTTTTCGGCTTGTTCTTCCCGCTTTTTGCATGGACTTTTTTCCTGCTGTCGGGCAACATGCCGTTTTCACCCGAAAATATCATAAAACTGCATAATACCCGTATACTGATGTATCTTGTCGATACCGTCCCTTTTATATTAGCATTAACAGCATTTCTAATATCCGGAAAATTTAAAAACGAACAACATAATATCTACCGACAATTACTTACCAAAGAAAATCTTATAACCGAATACTCCGGATATGTTAAAAAAATAGGAAACGGAGAATACAAAGACATAGAAAACCTGCATTTCGACGACGAATTAGGAAAGTCTCTCGCTGAAATGAAAGATAACCTGCTCTCAAAATCAATATCGGAAGAAAAACAAAAATGGATATCCGACGGAAAAAACTTAACAGATGAAATCCTCAGAAAACATAACGAAATAAAACCCCTGTCATACGAAATACTTACGGCACTTATAGAATACATTAATGCGGTTCAAGGTATATTTTACGTTTACGACGACGAAAAACAAAAACTTGTTTCCGTATCATCATATGCTTACGGTCGAAGAAAATTTCTGCAAAACGAATACAGTCTCGGCGAAGGACTCGTAGGACAGGCATCCTACGAAAAAGCCGTTATATTCCGAAAAAACCTCCCCGGTAATTACCTTACCGTTACATCCGGAATCCTGGGCGAAAAAAAACCCGAATCAATAATTATAATGCCCCTTATAGGCGACGAAAAAATTCAAGGTGCCGTAGAATTTGCTTTTTTAAAAAACACAATCCCCGAAAACACAATATTACTGTTCGAAGAACTCAGCGAAATCATAGGACAAAACCTTTTTAACATAAAAGCCAACACCACTACAAAAAAACTTTTGCAAGACTCTCGAAAACTAACCGAAGAACTGCGAAAAAACGAAGAAGAACTAAGGCGTAACGCCAAACAAATGGAAAAAACCCAAAAAGAACTCGAAAAAACAAATATAGAACTGGCAAAAAAAATATCCGAAGTAGAACAAGGACAAAAAAGACTGCACGCATTGCTTGAAAATGCATCAGAAGTAATTACTATTTACGACGAACAAGGCATAGTACAATACGTAAGTCCCTCGGTTAAAAATATTCTCGGCTTCGAACCGGACGAAATGATAGGCGTAAACAGATTCGAAAGAGGAGACAGAATATTAAAAGATGTTTTTGCCGACCTGCTGAAAAACCCCGAAAAAGAAAGAACATTCGAATATCGCTATACAGATAAAAGAAACAGGCGACTTTGGCTGGAAACCACCGGAAGAAACCTTTTAAACAATCCGGCAATTAACGGAATACTGTTTAATACGCGAGACATTACGGAACGAAAAGAAGCCGAAACCGCAAAACGCCTGAGCAGCGAAATGCAAGCCCTGTCCGAAAACAGTCCCGACATGATTATACGAATGGGACTTGACGGAACATTCTTCTACGCAAACCCGACAACAGAAAAATTTATAGGCATCAGCCCAAAATCACTTACCGGAAATAACATAAACAATACCGATATAAACGATTCGGTTAAACAATTCATACTGTCTCTTACAAACGAAACAGAAAAAGAACTGAAAGAAATACAAAAAGAAACCGTTTTCAATATAAATAACGAAAAAAGAATAGTTCAATTTAACGCAATACCCGAATTCGACGAACAAAACAACCTTAATACAATACTCTTTGTAGTTCACGATATTACGGAAAGAAAACAAATTGAACTCGAACTCGAAAACAAAAACAAAAACATTACCGAAAGTATTAACTACGCACAAAGAATACAATCGGCAATTATTCCGGATTTCGACATAGTAAAAAGATATTTGCCCGAATCATTTATTCTGTACCGCCCGAGAGACGTAGTAAGCGGAGACCTCCCGTGGTTTTACGTTACAGACGAAGAAATATACATCGCTGCAATAGACTGTACCGGGCACGGAGTCCCCGGTACACTTATATCATTTATTGCATATTTTTCCCTTAACAGTATATTAAACCAAAACACAAAAATGACGGCGGCGGAAATACTCGACGAACTGCATATTCGAGTAAGGCAAACACTTAAACAAGATTCTCCCGACTCAAAAGCAAGAGATGGCATGGATATTGCCCTTGTAAAAATAAACTATAATAAAAACAAACTGGAATTTGCCGGAGCACACCGTCCCCTTTTCTTTCTCAGAGGAGAAAAACTCAGCAGATACAAAGGCGACAGAATGTCAATAGGCGGAAAATCAGTCGCATCGAGAAGAGGTGCTAAAGAAGAAAAATTTACAAATTACGAAATAGATATTGCTAAAAAAGATAAAATTTTTATATTTACAGACGGATTACCCGACCAAATAGGAGGGAAAGACGGACGTAAATACCAAGCCGGACGAATAAGAGACATTATAATTGAAAAAAATAATTTTTCAATGAAAGAATATTATGATTACTTTGTCCGAGATTTTGAACAATGGAAAGGAAACTATAAACAAATTGACGATATATTATTTATAGGTGTAGAATTTTAAATATATTTGTATGGCAGAAAATCCGCAAATCAAAGAAAAATTAAAATTTGCATTCGATTTTTATAATATCATGCAAAAAAATGATGTTACTTTCGCATACGAAGGCGAAATAACTCACGAAATAACAAAAGCTTTCAGCTCTTTGGCAGAAAGCCACATTGCACTTACAAACGAATCAAATGCCGTACAAAAAAGAGTATTTCACATTATGGTTGAATCCTTGCAAAATATCAGCAAACACTCAGCCGAACGAAAAAATCCCGAATCCGTAGTTAACGGACAAGGAATTTTTATGATTACAAAAACAGACAAAGAATACAACATTACAACAGGTAACGTAGTATTTAACGAAAACATTCCCGCTTTGGAAGAACATATTAAAAAAATAAATTCGGGAAACAAACAAACACTGAAAAACCTTTACAAAGAAAAAATAAAATTCGGAAAACTTTCATACAAAGGCGGAGCCGGATTAGGATTTATAGATATGGTAAGAAAAACCGGCGAACGCCTCATATACACATTTTTTAAATTAAACGATAAAAAATCGTATTTTGTATTAACATCAACAATATTCAGAACAAAATAAATTGAGCTATGCGAGTAATTAAAATTGAAGGAACAGACGATACTCCTCAGGTTACATTAGATGCTAATCCTGAAAATCCGTTTATGGAAATTTCCGGAAGATCATTACCGGAAGACGTGGTCGCTTTTTACGACCCTATCTTGGAGTGGCTTGACGAATATGCGGAAAACCCCCTCGAAAAAACAGTTTTAAATATAAAACTCGAGTATTTTAATACAGCCTCTTCAAAACTTCTTTTGGATATTTTATTAAAATTGGAAGACATGCACGAAGCCGGACACGACGTTTTAGTAAGATGGCATTACCCCGACGACGACGAAGACATGGAAGAAGCAGGAGAAGAATACGAAGATATAGTAGAAGTTCCTTTCGAACAAGTCAGCTATTCTATTGACTGATTGATTTTTGAACACAAAAACAACAATTCGGCATTTTATTCTGTTAAAAAAATAATGCCGAATTTAATTTCACTTAACCTGATACTATGAGTGAAGAGATATTAAAAGCACTGATGCAATTATTCGCAATAATTGCAAAACAAGACGAAGGAGTAGCTTTGCAGGAAGAAAAATTCGTTCGAACCTTTTTAGCTTCTCAATTAAGCAAATCACAGGTGGACGAATACATGGAATTGTTTATAAAACATTCCGAAAAAGAAGAACGAAAAAGAAAAAAGAAAGACGGCAAAGAAGACTCCGCAGGACAGGTTAAAATGGTTGACTCCGTCAGAGTAATGGGAATCTGCCGGAAAATCAACAAAACACTTAATCACAAACAAAAAGTCATTGTTTTGGCTCGTTTGTTTGAAATGATTAACGTAGAAAAAAAACTTACCGAGCAACGAATGGAAATAATATCCGTAGTTGCCGATGCTTTTAATCTTTCTCAAAAAGAATACAAAGAAATAGAATCATTTGTAATAAAAGACGATTACCGCGAATTAGACTCCGAATCAATATTAATTATTAACGACAAAGAACACCTTCATTCAAACTCCGGACACATACTCTCCGAAAGCTTACACGGAAGCGTAATCATTCTGCAAATAAAAAGTGCCGATTTATACTTCCTTAAATATACCGGAAAACAAGACGTATATCTTAACAGCACAAACGTTTACAACAACCGTATTTACCTGTTTCCGCCCGGAAGCGTGATAAAACTTCCGAAAGGAAAACCCGTTCATTACAGCGATGTGGCGGCACGCTTTATGCAAGACCTTAAAATATCCAAACTCTCTTTCGTTGTCGAAAACCTGCAATACAGATTTAAAACCGGAGACATAGGAGTAAGAGACATAAGTTTCTCCGTAGATCACGGAAAACTCGTAGGAATAATGGGTGCAAGCGGCTCCGGAAAAACAACTCTGGTAAACACCCTTTCGGGAATAACAACACCGTCATCCGGAGAAGTTAGAATAAACGGAATAAACCTCCATCACAACAACGGAGAACTCGAAGGCGTTATAGGATACATACCCCAAGACGACCTGCTTATAGAAGAACTTACCGTATTTCAAAACCTTTACTACAACGCAAAACTTTGCTTTAAAGACAAAAACGAAGAAGACCTTACCGCACTCGTAGTAAAAACACTTAAAGACCTCGGACTTTACGAAAAAAAAGACCTGAAAGTAGGTAACGCAATGAATAAAACAATCAGCGGAGGGCAAAGAAAACGCCTTAACATAGCTCTCGAACTCATTCGAGAACCCTCAATACTGTTCGTTGACGAACCTACATCCGGATTATCTTCGAGAGACTCCGAAAACGTTATGGAACTCCTCAGCGAATTAACTCAAAAAGGAAAACTGATATTCGTTGTCATACACCAACCCTCGTCGGACATATACAAAATGTTCGACAGAATGCTGATATTAGACCAAGGCGGATACATGGTATGGTACGGCAACCCGGTAGATGCGGTAATACACTTTAAAACAATCGACAACCAAATAAATGCCGACGTGGGAGAATGCCCCGTATGCGGTAACGTAACCCCGGAGCTTATATTCGACATCATAGAAGCAGAAGTTGTCGACGAATTCGGACAATACACCGAACAAAGAAAAATATCTCCGCAAGAATGGGAAAAACACTACCTCAATAATGTTCCCAAAGAAGAAATAGAAGAAGTAAACGACGAACCGCCCGCAACACTTAACATACCCGGATGGTTTAAACAATTCAGAATATTCCTGACAAGAGACGTATTATCAAAAATCAGTAATACACAATATATCGTCTTAAACCTTCTGGAAGCCCCGCTACTCGGATTTATACTGGCATTTTTAATACGATATATAGCCGACCCTACTTCAAATACCTATATATTTTTCGATAACGAAAACATACCGCCTTACATATTTATGAGCATAGTGGTTGCCCTGTTTCTCGGGCTTACCGTCAGTGCCGAAGAAATATTCAGAGACCGTAAAATACTTAAACGCGAAAAATTTCTGCATCTGAGCCGTTCATCCTATCTGGCGGCAAAAATAATTATTCTGATTACCATTTCGGCAATTCAGGCATTCCTGTTCGTTGCCATAGGAAACACAATACTCGGCATAAAAGGAATGTATTTCGCATATTGGATTTATTTATTCTCCGTATTCGTATTTGCGAATTTAATGGGATTAAACATTTCGTCGGCATTTAATTCGGCAGTTACAATTTATATTTTAATCCCTTTATTGATGATTCCGCAAATGGCTCTCGGAGGAGCAATGTTCAGTTTCAGCAAACTGAACCGTGCAATAAGCAGCGTTGATAAAGTACCGGTAATAGCCGATTTAATGGCTTCGAGATGGGCTTACGAAGGCTTAATGGTACATCAATTTAAAGAAAACCGTTTCGAAAAACAATACTTTGAATACGACCAAGTTAAAAGCACCGCTAATTTTAACCAAGACAAACTTATACCCAAACTCTCCGAAAGCATAGAAGCAATAGAAATAGTAAAAGACGAAAACGAAGGAAAAAACAATACCGACTCGGTAAACAGAGTGGTAGAAGCTGAATTGGCACTTCTGCGGCACGAAATACCGAAAGAAAACAGAGAAATACTGAAACTGGTTCATAAACTCAAAAAACACAAAAAAGGCGGACCCGGAATCAAAAAAATTAATTTCGACGTTTATTACAACGGATTTGACGCTTTGGCAGTCGACGACAAAACACTTAAAGACTCGCTGTTTATTCCGGAAACATTACTGAAAGCTCTTAACGTTAAAGACTATGACGTTGAAAAACACGGCTATCCGCTTATGGACTATCTCGATAAATGGAAAGAATTTTATCTCGCCGTTTATTCAAGCGCAGACGAATTAAGAGAAAACTTAATAGCACTTCAAGACTCCAGAAAACCGAAATATTACATAAAATTCAGAAACAAATACCACAACGAACACCTTGACGACATAGTTAGAAATATTTACGAAAAAAATAAAATATTAAGATTTAACGAAAAACTTATAAGACAAGAAGAACCGATTTTTCTTGAACCGGACGATTCGGGATTTATAGGATTCCGCTCTCAT
>JAADDR010000037.1 GCA_013153865.1 Chlorobiota bacterium
AATCCAATCCGAAATAATTCATAACTTGATAGTAATCGTTAACATCTACTCCGGCTTTATCCAAATTATACAAAATTTCCTGTTGCGGATTAAGCGCTTTATCGGATGAATTTGAAGCAGGAATAATTACGTATCTTAATTTCATGCCGGAATTCGGAGTATAATTATTTTCAGCCGAGAACCACCACATTATGCTTTTTTCGGAAGAAGTGCTGTAGAAATTATAACATAAACTTACTGTACCGTTCGATTCAAAAGAAAAAGGCAAAGCATAAATATATTGTCCCAATCCTGTCCAATCTGCATAAGATAACAACACTCCCGTATTTATCAAGTCCTCCGTAATTAATGTATCGGGATACCTGAAATATCCGTAAGTAGAATTTGTTGCCGACCATGCGGGCGTTATCCAGTCCGAAGCAATAACATTAGCATTTCCGTCTTCTCCGTCCTGCCCGTCAACGCCGTCGATACCGTCAATACCGTCTTCTCCTGCGGGTCCGGGAGGTCCTTCGGGTCCTTCGCATGCTGCAAATCCGGTTATCAATGCAATTAAAAGCACATACATAAATCTCAAATTTAATAATCTCATAATACTTAAAATTTTAGTTAATAAATAAATTGTTTTTGTTAATACGCCGTACCGCCTGTAAGCGACTATGCACGCCGAGTTTTTTATAAATATTTTTTAAATGATATTTTACTGTATTTTCGGAAATATTACACCTTTCGGAGATGGTTTTATTGGACAAACCTTTTTCGAGAAGTCTAATTATTTTTATTTCCTTTTCGGAGAAGATATTTTCCGGTTTTGCATTCATTTATGAAAAAACTTTATGCAAATAACCGGTTAAAAATTGAAATATTTACCACCCTTTCGGGTAGTTTTTTAAGTTTTTGCGGTATTTTTCGAACTTTTTTACAAAAAAAAGGCGAAGAAGAATCAATCCGAAATTTTATTTCTTGCTTCCACGCGATTTTTTACGTCTAATTTTAAATAAATATTTTTAATATGATATTTTACCGTATTTGTCGAAACAAAAATTTGCCCGGCAATGTCGTTATTCGATTTACCTTCGCCGATAAGACACAAAATTTCGGTTTCTCGCTCGGTAAGATTATATTTTTCGGAAAGTTTTCTTAAATTTATTTGCTTTCCGTTTTCTCTCGAAGAATTTAAATTTTTTATTTGCAGAATATATTTTTGCAGTTCGTTTTCTTTTCTGTTAAGTTCCTGCAAAGCTTTTTGTCTGAAAAAATACGCAACGGCAACAATCAATATCAAAGAGAGTAAAAGAGATATTATAAAAAGATTCCGGGTCTTTAATTTTTGCTCTTTTGTTTTGTTTTCTTCGTTTAGAAGTTCTATTTTATGTTGTTTTTTTTCGCTTTGGTATTTTATTTCCATATCGGAAATTTTTTCTTTTAAATCCGCATTAAGCAAACTGTCTTTTAAAGAATAATAACTGTCGAAAGCATCGAGAGCTTTTACATATTGTCCGGACGATTTATAAACATGCCCCAACCGGTAATAAATTTCCGGCAAATTCTCGAATATATTTTTTTTAACGGCTGTTTTTTTCGCTTCTTTAAGACTGATTTCAGCTTCGTTAAAACGATTTTGTTTGCGTAAAATTTCTCCAAGCATAATCAGCGAAGAAATAATGCCTTCGGCATTGTTAATAGCTTTTTCGGTTTTTAAAGAAAAATAAGCATATTCTTTCGCTTTGTTAAAATGTTCTCTTTTTAAATAAACGAGTGCCAAATTTTCGTATGCTGCGGCAATTCCTCTTTTATATCCGTTTTTTTTACTTATTTCAAGTGTTTTTAAAAAATATCTTTCCGCCTTCGCAAAATCTTTTTCTTCCAAACAAAACTCTCCGAAAGTATTATAAAAACTTGCTTTAACCTCGTTGTTATCCGACTTGTCCATATATTTCAAAGCTCTTTTCAAATACTCAGATGCTTTTTCTTTTTCCGGTATTTCGTTATAATATTGAGCAATATGAAGATTCAATGCAATAATACTGCTTGTATAATTTATTTCTTCGGCATATTTCAAAGCTTTTAAAGTATTCTCAACGGCTTTTTTATAATCCCCTTCATAGCTGTAACTTATACCTTTATTCTGATAAATTTCTATAAATTCCGCCGTATCTTTTGTCGTTTCGGTCAATTCAAGTCCTTTATCGTAATAATAAAAAGCCGAATCCAAAAATCCCGAAATGGTAAATGCTATCGCAATATTATTATATGTTATAGCTTCCAATCGTTTTTTATCGAGTTCGGAAAAAATAACCGATGCCTTTTTATGATAAAAAATAACCGAATCGTAAAATGCTTTATTATCATAAGCATAACCGGCAAACTGATAAATTCGCGCTTCTTTATATTTATTTCCCGTTTTTTTATACAAATCAAGTGCTTTTTTATATAAAATAAGAGCTTTATCCTGATTTAAAGAATCTTTCGAATATAATTTTCCGAGAGAAAAAAGAGAATCGGCTTTTTGTATAATTACGGATTTACCGGAAAAATCCGAAACGTTTTTTTGTCTGCCGCAAAAATTTACCGATACATATAAAAATAATACCGAAACAAACAATACAAAGTTTTTCATAAAATTATGAAATTAACTCCTCAAAAATAAGAAACTTATCTTATTAAGACATAATTATTTCCGTAAAAAATAAAAAACCTGAGCGTAAAGAATCGTCAAATCTCCGAAAAACAATAAATCCGAAGCATCTTTTAACCCGAAAAATTCATAAATTTTTCGAAGATAAAAGTAAAAAGTTTAGCCGGCATTTTTGCTTACTTTTTGCATCCCGGGTTCGGGTTATGGTGTTCTATGTAAATTGTGCCGTAATACTTTGAATTTTATACCTTTAACTTTCAACCCCCGATTATTTGTGAATAACCGGGGTTAAAATCCGTAATACGAAAGAAATAATCAAAGCATAAATTTGCCCTGATTTAATTTTGATTTTAAAATAAAACCGTTTAACTTTACTTTTTATTTTTAAATTTACAAAACATCAAAATCATGGTAAATAAAGTAATTCTTATCGGAAACGTAGGAAGAGATCCCGAGGTTAAATATGTAAAAGAAGACGTTCCGGTAGCACGATTCAGTCTGGCAACCAGCGAATCTTACAAAAATAAAAACGGCGAAAAAGTAACAAATACAGAGTGGCACAATATAGTAGTCTGGAGAGGGCTGGCTAAAGTTGTGGAAAGCTACGTAAAAAAAGGTTCAAAACTCTATATCGAAGGCAAATTAACTCACAGACAATACGAACAAGACGGACAAACAAAATATTTTACGGAAATAGTATGCCGGGATTTAACTATGCTCGACAGCAAAAGCGATGCTCAAACACAGGGCAATCAAACTTCGGCATCAACACCCGAACCTCCGGTTGATTTAAGCAATACCGAAAATTTTGACGATATTGACGATTTACCGTTTTAAACTTACCGGAGAAATATCATAAAGATGTCGAGGACTTAAAAATTCGGCATCTTTTCTTATTTTATTAACTAATTACTAAAAAATTGGATACAGACCCTTTTCAGCTTACATACATTTCCGAGATTATTCTGAGACCTCTGACATCAGGATTTTTTGCCGGACTGGCGGGCAGTATAGTCCTGCTGTTCTCGTCGGCAATGGTATCCGGCTCGGAAGTAGCATTTTTCTCTTTGTCGCCGGCAGATAAAGATTTACTGAAAAAATCAAACTCTAAAAAAGATGCACTGATATTGGAAGTTCTTAAAAATCACGAAAAACTTCTCGCAACCATACTTATTGCCAACAACTTCATTAATATAGGCATAGTAATACTTACATCATACATTATAAATTTAGCATTTGATTTTTCGGCATCTCCGGTTTTGGGTTTTATTATCGAAGCCGGAGTTATTACATTCATACTGCTGCTTTTCGGAGAAATAATACCGAAGGTATATGCATCGGAATTTTCGCTTTCTTTTGCAAAATTCACAATTTATCCTCTATCTGCGGCAATAAAAATATTCTCGCCGGTCAGCAACATTCTTATACGCTCTACATCAACAGTAAACAAACGCCTTAAAATGAAACAAAACGTTTCGGTAGAAGACTTGTCCGACGCACTCGAACTTACCGAAAACGACATTAAACAAGATAAAGACATACTGGAAAGAATCGTTACGTTCGGCAGTATAGACGTTAAAGAAATAATGAAACCGCGCGTAGATGTAGTTGCTGCCGATATTTCATACTCGTTCAACAAATTAAAATCACTAATAATCGAATCCGGATATTCCAGAATACCCGTTTACGAAAACAATTTCGATCATATAAAAGGAATACTGCTGATAAAAGACTTACTGAAAAACATCGATAAAGAAGACTGCCGTTGGCAAGAAGTAATAAAACCTCCGTTCTTTGTTCCGGAAACCATGAAAATAAACGATTTACTGGAAGAATTCAGAGAAAAAAAGATTCACATGGCAATTGTTACCGACGAATACGGCGGTTCTTCGGGTATCGTTACAATGGAAGACATAATAGAAGAAATTGTAGGAGAAATAAACGACGAGAACGACGAAGAAAATGCACTTTACGAAAAACTAAACGATAAAAATTATATATTCGACGGAAAAATTCAGCTGAACGATTTTTATAAAATATTAGACATAAAAGAAGATGTTTTCGATGCCGTAAGAGGAGAAGCAGACTCTCTTGCGGGGTTAATTCTTGAAAAAACCGGAGAAATACCGAAAAAAGGCGACGAAATAAAAATAAACAATTTTACTTTTACCGTTACAGCCGCCGATAACAGAAAAATTAAAAAAATAAAACTAAGAATTAATGACTAAACATTTTTTTAGAATTACGTTTTTTATTTTTATAACAATAAGTTTAATAACAGCTTGCGAAGAAAGCTATTATCCTAAACCGCACGGATATTTAAGAGTAGATTTTCCGGAAAAAAAATACCGCCTGTTCGATTCCGCATATCCGTATTCTTTCGAAATACCCGAATATTCGAAAGTTATTCCGGACACAAGCGACAATGCCGAAAAATATTGGGCAAATTGGATATTTCCGGAATTTAATGCAACAGTTTATATAAGCTATAAAAAAATAAACGGAAATTTAGACTCATACGAAGAAGACTCGCGGGAACTCGCATACAAACACAGCATAAAAGCCGATGCGATAGAATCAAAAATTTGGGAAAACAAAGACGACAAGGTTTACGGTATTTTATACGATATTAAAGGCGACGTAGCATCGCAAATTCAATTCTTTCTTACCGACAGCACAAACAACTTCATAAGAGGAGCTTTCTATTTTAACGAAGTACCCGACAAAGACTCACTCGCACCGGCTCTTAACTTCTTAAGAAAAGATATAGACAAAATGATTCAAACATTTAAGTGGAAAAATGTTAAATAAAAGAACAGGAATACTCGGAGGCGGAAGTTGGGCTACCGCATTAGTTAAAATAACGGGCGACTCCGAAATAGGAGGCAACATAAATTGGTATATAAGAAATACCGACAATATAAAGCACATAAAAAAACGAAAACGAAATAAATTCTATTTAAGTTCTCTTGAACTCAAAACCGAAAAACTCAATTTATGCAACAATATAAACGACGTAATAGAAAATTCGGACATTTTAATATTTGCCATACCGTCGGCATTTATCAAAGATGCTCTTTCGGAAAATAATTTCTCTTTACGCGATAAATATATTATATCGGCGGTAAAAGGTATAATTCCGGACAGTAATCAAATATTTGCCGAATATTTCAACAAAAAATATCAAGTACCTTTGCAACAAATAGGCATTATTGCCGGACCGTGCCACGCCGAAGAAATTGCTGCCGAACGGCTGTCCTATCTTACCGTAGCTTCTCAAAACCCGGAATTAGCTCATGCCATTGCCGAAAAACTTAAAACTCCTTATACCAGACTGAACGAATCGGATGATATATACGGAACCGAATATGCCGCAGTTCTTAAAAATATTTTTGCCGTTGCCTCGGGAATTTGTCACGGTTTAGGATACGGAGATAACTTTCAAGCCGTATTGGTATCTAACGCAATAAGAGAAATAAAACGATTCGCCGATGCTGTACATCCTATTACGCGCGACATCAAAAACTCCGTTTACCTCGGCGATTTGTTGGTTACCGCATATTCTAAATTCAGCAGAAACAGAATTTTCGGAACAATGATAGGTAAAGGATATTCGGTAAGAACGGCACAACTCGAAATGAATATGATTGCCGAAGGATATTATGCCGTAAACGGTATTTACGAAATAAACAAAAAATACAAAATAAACATGCCGATTACTGATGCCGTTTACAACATATTATACAAAAACGCTTCGCCCGAAACAGAAATTATGAAACTGACCTATAAATTAACTTAACCTTTTTCTTAAAAAATCATTTCCGCACAGCGCTCGCCGTCAACGGCGGCAGAAATTATGCCTCCGGCATATCCGGCACCTTCGGCACACGGATAAAGATTTTTAATCTGAGGATGTTGCAAACTCTCTTTATCTCTCGGAATACGCACCGGCGAAGATGTCCGGCTCTCTACACCCAAAATAATCGCTTCGTTGGTTAAATATCCCCGCATTTTTTTACCGAAAATTCTAAACCCGTCTTGCAGACGTTTGCCGATATGCTCCGGCATCCAAAAATGCAACGGCGACGACACAACACCGGGATGATAAGACGTTTCGGGCAAAGAAGCCGATATCTTTCCGTTTACAAAGTCATGCAATCGCTGTGCCGGAGCAACAAGTCCTCTGCCTCCGTTTTGATAAGCAAGTTTTTCGATATTTTCCTGAAACTTTAATCCGGCAAGCACTCCGTACTTCTCCCTTTCGGGAAAATCTTCGGTGCGAATTTCAACCGCTATGCCCGAATTTGCAAATTTAGAATTACGGCGCGAAGGCGACATTCCGTTTACGACAATTTCGCCCGGTGCCGTAGCCGCCGGAACGATAAATCCGCCCGGACACATACAAAACGAATACACACCTCTGCCCCGCACCTGCGACACCAAACTGTATGCCGCCGCAGGCAAATAATCGCTTCTTATTTTGCAGGAATATTGAATGCTGTCGATTAATCCTTGCGGATGCTCGACACGCACGCCCATGGCAAAGGATTTTTCTTCGAGAAGAATATCCTTACGGTAAAGAAGTTCGTAAATATCCCTTGCCGAATGTCCGGTTGCCAAGATTACGGCTTTGCCGTAAATTTTATCGCCGTTTTGCGTTATAATACCTCTTATTTCGCTGTTTTCGATAATAAAATCGGTAACTTTCGTATTAAAAAATATTTCGCCGCCGGCACTTTTAATCGTTTCTCTGATATTTACGATTATTCGCGGCAACTTGTCGGTTCCGATGTGAGGGTGTGCATCGGACAAAATATTTTCCGCCGCACCGTGCATTTTTAAAATATTCAAAATACGGTTTACGTCGCCTCTTTTTTTGGAACGCGTATAAAGTTTTCCGTCCGAAAAAGTTCCCGCTCCGCCTTCTCCGAAGCAATAATTAGAGTCAGGATTTACCTCTTTGCCGGTATTTATTTTTTGAATATCGCGCTTGCGTGCCGACACTTCTTTTCCTCTTTCGAAAACCAAAGGTTTAAGTCCTTTTTCGATTAATTTTAATGCGGCAAACAAGCCCGCAGGTCCCGCACCGACAATAATAATTTCCGGTTTACCGGAAACATCTTGAAGGTTTAATTCAAATTGCTCTTTTTCAGGTAATTCACTCCACCAAACCTGTAATTGCAAATTGATTTTTACAAACTTTCTTCGTGCATCTATTGATTTTCTGAGAATATCGATACCCGTTATTTCCTTTTCGGAGATTTTAAGATACTCGGCAGCATCTTTTTTATAATATTTTTCGTCGGAAGCTCTTTTCGGAGACAAGGAAAGGTTTATGATTTTTTGCATAATGTTTCGGAGGACTTATTCTGTTTTTTTCGGATTACAAACAACAATCATTTCTTTTTTCGCATAATAAATACGATGCCGGACGTCCCGCCTGATCCTTGATAGAGAGATTCGTAACTAAGCGTTTCTGAAAGTTCAAATCCGTTATCTATCATATAGTTAAGAATAGCAGCATAAGATTTTTTGTT
>JAADDR010000105.1 GCA_013153865.1 Chlorobiota bacterium
CATCTTCTCCGGCATCGGCAAGGATGAGGGTGTCAACGGTAAGTATTGCGGGGTTGCTGTAGGTTGTTCCGCCGACTGTTGTTGCGGCACAGCGGTATTGGCAGTTATTCATATCCAAAGTTGCTCCCTTAATTGACAAGTCGGATGTTGTTGCGTTATTGTATGTTTCGTTATTTTCGATATCGGTAAAACCGTTTCCTTTATTAACTTGCCATTGATAGCTGTCGGCTCCGGTTGTTATTACTCTTATAATGACATCGCTGTTTTGACAAATCGTTTTGTTTTCCGGCTGCAAGGTAAATGCCGGAGCCAAGCGAAAAGTGTCTTCCGGAGCAAAGGGGCTGCCTTCAAAAGTATAGTCAACAGTTTGTACCGACCATGCATATTTTTTTGTAACATCTAAACCTGTAATAAACCAAGAAGTATCAAGTCCTGCGTTTCCTTCTTTCGGAATGTATCTTTTACCGTTGTTTATACCGGCTCCTTGATTTGAAAGAGAATGCCAAATTGTATCACCGCCTATTTCGTACATATAGCAATTGTAAGTCAGACTGTTTTGCGGTGTTTCCGTATCTGTTGCTTTATTCCAAGAAATATATACAATATCTTCGATGCATGAGAAGTTTAGACCTGTCGGAATTGAAGGGATGTTATCGGGTTCCGGCAAGCTGTTTTTAAAAAGTTGAGTGTAAGGGTTGCCGTTGTCGTCTTTTCCGGAAAGGATAAAATCCAAAATCCGGTCGTTATCCCAATCGGAGATTAAAAAATTTTTGTCTTTCATTTGCGGTAATACAAAATCTAAAGCAATTTTATTAGAACCGGCGGTATAAAACGTTGTGACGGGCTCCAGATTTACGGTATCCGTTTTAAAAACCAATTTCGGCAAACCGGAATTTATATAGTCATAACCGTCCGGCTTGCTTAAAACAGGAGAAATCTCATGAGTCAGAAAATGATAATCTCCTGTGTTTGTAATGATTTCATTATTTGTCAAAACATCCGGAAGTCCGTCATTGTTAACGTCCCAGATTTTCATTCCGTAAATATCATTACCGCTGACGTAGTTAATACGTCTGACGAATTCAAATTCATCATTTCCGAGATTTTTATACAGAAGAATATCATCGTCAACCACTAAAAGAATATCTGTTTTTCTGTCTTTATTTACGTCTGTCCATTTTACTTCGGATGCACCCGGAAAAGAGGTAAATGTTTCCGAGAAGTTATTGTTTCCGGTATTTTTATAAAGTTTTGTTATATTTTTATCTTGCAGGTTTTTCCCGGCAATCAATAAATCGGGGTAACCGTCATTATTGTAATCCGCCCAATCAACGGAACTTTCATAAACGCCTTCGATATTAATGTTGCTGTTTATAAAAACGCCGTTACCTCCGTTTTGATAAATCAAAGAAGTCGGGACATCCAAATTGTTTTTTCCCGTTAAGAGGATATCTAAATAGCCGTCGTTATTAAAATCAATCCATTCGTCGGAACCGTTTTTCAGTACCGGTAAATTAATATCCGCCCGAACAAATTCTTTTTCGGAATTTTGATAAATATCGGTTACGGCACTGTCGGCACCGGCAGTACCGCTTAAAATTAAATCCTGATAATTGTTTTTATCGTAATCGCCCCATGCTCCGAATGAGTTAAAGACTTTCGTGAAGTCGGGAATGTTCTTATTTATTGCCGAAAAAGTTTCGTTACCGTTATTTTTATAGATTTTTGTTATGTAACCGTTATAAGAATCTCCGCTTAATAAAATATCCGGGAATCCGTCATTATTGCAATCGCCGCAGTCAACATCTCCGGAATAAGCATCTGTTAAATCGGCATTAATATCCGTAAAAGTATCATTGCCGTTATTTTTATATACTTTAGTAACTTTACCGTAATCAGAATATCCGGAAATTACAATATCCGGATAGTTGTCATTATTAAAATCAATCCATCGTGAAGAACCCTCATGTATGCCTGTTAAGCCGGCATTGATATCGGTAAAGGTATCGTTTCCGTTGTTTCTATAGACTTTTGTTGTGTACTGATAACCGCTTTCATAAAAATGTCCGTTCAATAAAATATCAAGATAACCGTCATTGTTATAATCGCCCCAGTTAACAGCCCCGTTTTCTGCGCCCGTTAAATCAACATTAATATCGGTAAAGGTGCCGTCGCCGTTATTTTTAAAAATTTTTGTAACATAGCCGTTACTTGAATATCCCGTTATTACGAAATCCGAAAAACCGTCGTTATTGTAATCGCCCCATGCAGCATCGCCTCCCGAAATACCCGTTAAGCCGGCATTGATATCGGTAAATGTTTCGTCTCCGTTGTTTTTATAAATTGTCGTAACATAATGCCAAGAACCGTCATTATAATATGATCCCGCATACAAAATATCCGAAAAACCGTCATTATTATAATCGCCCCATGCAAGCGAAACATTTTTAAGTTCCTGAAAATTTACGTTAATATCGGTAAATGTTTCGTCTCCGTTATTTTTACAGACCTTTCTTATATAATCGTTTTCACCTGCTCCCGTAATCAGTATATCCTCAAAACCGTCGTTATTAAAATCGCCCCATGCAACTTTTCCTTCCCAAATTCCCGTTAAGCCGGCATTAATATCGGTAAATGTTTCGTCTCCGTTATTTCTGTATATTTCCGAGTGTATTTCTCCGGCTTCATCTTTTCCCGTTATCAAGAAATCCAAATAACCGTCGTTGTTATAATCACTCCAAGCAAGTGCACTGAATGTAAGGTTAATGAGGTTTTCGACAGGGTGGATTTCTTTCGGACAGACGACAGAATCGGGAGTAAATGTATCGTTACCGTTATTTTTATATAATTTGCATATTCCCGTATCATCATTAAAATTTCCGGAAATTATAAAATCTGTTTTTCCGTCATTATTATAATCTTCCCATGCTGCCGAACTGTTATATACATTAATTAAATCTTGTGTTTGCTCCGTAAAAGTTTCATCGCCGTTATTTTTATATATTTTTGAATAGGTATTATTATTGCCCCCTTCTCCCGTAAGTATAATATCCGGAAAATTATCGTTATTGTAGTCCCCCCACGCAATCGAACCGCTTTTAATATTTTGTAAACCGGCATTAATATCTGAAAATGTTCCGTCTCCGTTATTTTTATAAACTTTTGTAATTAAAATAAAAGTATTAGGATCGGGATTATGGCTGCCGGAAAGTAAAATGTCAAAAAAACCGTCATTATTATAATCGCCCCAAGCTACGGAACTTTCGGAAACACCGAGTAAATCTGTTTGTTCGGTAAACGTACCGTTGCCGTTGTTTTTGTATATTTTTGAAATACCATCGGTACTAATGTAATTCCCAATATTTCCCGTTAATAAAATATCCGAGAAGCCGTCATTATTGTAATCGGCACAAGCAACCGAACCGCAGAAAACATCTGTTAAGTTTATTTGCGTTTGTTCCGTAAACGTACCGTCACCGTTATTTTTATATATTTTTGAAACACCTTCCGGTCCCGGAAGATTATCATTCCCGATATTTCCTGTTAACAGAATATCCGAGAAACCGTCGTTATTATAGTCAATCCATGCAACAGAACTGTCATATACTTCTTGTAATCCTGCATGTATATCCGTAAAAGTTCCGTCGCCGTTGTTTTTATATATAAGGGAAATTTTATCCTGATAATTAATTTTACCCGTAATAAGAATATCCTGAAAACCGTCGTTGTTGTAATCGCCCCATGCAACCGAACCTTTGTAAACACCTTGTAAACCGGCATGAATATCGGTAAATGTACCGTCGCCGTTGTTTTTATATATTTTTGAAATCATCCATTCATCTCTGCTTTTTCCGGTTAACAGCAAATCTTTGAATCCGTCGTTATTATAATCCGCCCATGCAAGGGAAGAATACGTAACAGGCGTAAAGGGTGAAGAAGCTTGAGAAAAAGCGGTTTCGGAAATCAGGAGAAATAAAACTATTGCCGGAAGAAATAAAAAGGACGTTTTCATAACGGAAGAATTTAAAAGAATAAAGGTATGAAATTATTTTAACAAAAATTGTTAAAATGCAATAATTTAACGTATTATTTTATTTTCCGATACAGAAGTTTGCAAATATGTTTGCAAGAATTTCGTCGGAAGTAACTTCTCCGGTTATTTCTCCTATGTGTTGTAATATTTCGCGGATGTCTTGTGCAAGAAAGTCTTCCGATATATTTATTTCCAGTCCGTTTGATACCCTTTCGGCAGCATTGTATGCTTTTTGCAGTGCTTCGATATGCCGGGTGTTTGTAACAATAGTGTCGTTATTGTTTAGAGAGGAGTAATTAACGGTTTCAGCGAGTAAAGAATTGAGTTTATCGATGTTTATTTTGTTTTTTGCGGATATTTCTATGTATTTAATGTTTTTTTTCGATAAATTTCCGGTTAAAATTTCCGGTTTGGTTTCGTCTATTTTGTTTATGATAACTATTAAGTGTTTGTTTTTTGTTTTTTGTTGAATTTCAAGAATTTTATTTTCGGCTTTTTTATCTCCGGCATTTACCATAAATAATACTATTTCCGATTTTTCTATTTTATCGAATGTTTTTTTTATGCCGAGAGATTCTATTTTGTCGTCGGTTTTTCGGATGCCTGCCGTATCAATAAATCGAAAGAGTATTCCGTTTACGGATATAATGTCTTCAACGGCATCGCGAGTTGTTCCGGCAATATCCGAAACTATGGCTTTGTCTTCGTTTAGCAGAACGTTAAGCAGTGTTGATTTTCCGACGTTCGGTTCTCCGGCTATGGTAACCGGTATTCCTTTTTTAAGGACGTTACCGAGTTCAAACGAGTTGATTAGTTTTTTGAGGTGTTTTTTTATGTTTTCGATTAGTTCTTTGAGTTGTTTCCGGTCGGCAAATTCGATATCTTCTTCGCTGAAATCGAGTTCTAATTCTATCAGACTTATAAAGGAGAGTAAATGTTTTCTGAGGTTTTGAAGTTCTGAGGAGAATCCTCCTCTCATTTGTTTTATTGCCGTTTTGTGAGCGGCTTCCGATTCCGAAGCGATTAAATCGGCTACGGCTTCGGCTTGCGAGAGGTCCATTTTTCCGTTAAGAAAAGCTCTTTGCGTAAATTCTCCGGGAGCAGCGAGTCTTGCTCCGTTTTTTATTATAAGATTTAGTATTTTTTGTTGTATGTAAAGAGATCCGTGGCAAGATATTTCTATGCTGTCTTCTCCGGTGTAAGAGTAGGGGGCTTTGAAAAAACTTACCAAGACTTCGTCTATTATTTCGTTTTGGTCTTTTACGGTTCCGAAACGTATTGTATAAGGTTTTAATTTACTTTTTTGTTTAACCGGGAAGAATATTTTATTAATAATATCGAGAGATTTTTTTCCTGAAATACGAATAACGGCAATTGCTCCGCTTCCGGGCGGAGTAGCTGTTGCCGTTATTGTATCGTTAAACATTTACCGTATTTTATTTTGCAAGAATATCGTTTACTCTGAGCAGTTCTTCTCCTATGTCTCGTTTGCCTTTTATTGTTTTGTTGAAAGGCACGTGTACTATTTCGTGGTTTTTGTATCCTACCATTATGCTTCGTTGGTTGTCGATGATTGCGTCTACCGCCGCAACACCGAGTCTGCTTGCAAGGAACCTGTCAAATGCCGACGGAGATCCTCCTCTTTGCATGTGTCCCAGAACGTTAACTCTGACACCGTGATCTTTGTATTTTTTTCCGAAATTTTTTGCGACTTCGTGAGCTCCTCCGATATTATTGCCTTCGGCAACTATAATTATATTTGAGCTTTTTTCCGATGATTGTAATAATTCTTCGAGTTGTTTTTCTTGTCCTTCTACTTCCGGAATAAGAACCATTTCGGCACCTGTGGCGATACCCGCTTTAAGAGCGATAAATCCTGCATCGCGTCCCATTACTTCGATAAAGAAAGTTCTGTCGTGAGAGAATGCGGTGTCTTTAATTTTGTCGATAGCTTCCACCACCGTGTTAAGAGCGGTGTCGAATCCTATCGTATAATCTGTTCCGAACATATCGTTGTCTATTGTTCCGGGCATTCCCACAAAAGGGATGTCGTATTCTTGCGAGAATATTCCGGCACCTTTAAAACTGCCGTCTCCGCCTATTACTACTACCGCATCTATTTTGTGTTTTTTCAGGTTGTCGAAAGCTTTTTTTCTGCCTTCGGGTGTTCTGAATTCTTCGCTTCTTGCTGTTCTGAGGATTGTTCCGCCTCTTTGTATTATGTTTCGAACGGATTTTGATTTCATTTTTACGAAATCGTCTTCTATCATTCCCTGATAACCTCTGTTAATGCCCATAACATCTAATTTATGAGCTAATGCCGTTCGAACTACGGCTCTTACTGCCGCATTCATTCCGGGAGCGTCTCCTCCGCTTGTAAAAACTGCTATTTTTTTAATTTTTGCCATATTTTTTATTTTTAGTCGCTTGTCATTATAAATAACGGGTTCATTTCAAAACTTTTGTAGTATGGGCGCAGTCTGTCGGTATTGTAAAATTTTTCGATATTTATTATTTTTGATTTGCTTGTAACTACGTCTATCGGGACATTATCGTATCTGCCGTTTTTTAGAACGACTAATCGTCCGTGTACACCTTTAAGAATTAAGTCGAGAGCGAGGTTTCCGTATGCCATCGGGACTATAGAGTCTATAGCATCCGGGTCTCCGCCTCTTACGAGATACCCGAGTTTTTGGTTTATTACGTTAATTCTTTTTCCGTTGTTAAATTTCGGAGAAAGTTCTTTAAGTTTTGCCGATACGACTTCACCTATTCCTCCGAGTTTAGCATGTCCGTATTGGTCTTTTTCGGCATCTTTAAATATCATGTCTCCGCCTTTAAACATTGCGCCTTCAGAAACCAATACCACAGAATATTTGCTCGGATTTTTGTATCTGTCTTCGATGAGGAGTTCGGTAAGTCGTTCTATATCAAATTTGTATTCGGGGATAACGCATCTGTTTGCGGCACCTGCCATTGTCGGCAGCATTGCGGTATATCCCGCATATCTTCCGAATACTTCTAGTACCAGGAATCGTTCGTGAGATCCTGCGGATGTTCGCAGTGTGTTTGTCATGTTTATTGTTCGTGTTACGCAGGTACTGAATCCTATGCAATAGTCCGTTCCGGGAACGTCGTTATCCATTGTTTTAGGTATTGCCACAACTTTAAAGCCTTCTTTGTAGAGTCTTACCGCATAGCTGAGGGTGTCGTCTCCTCCTATCGGAATAAGATAATCGACGCCGAGCCATGCAAGGTTATCGAGAACTACTTCGGTAAGGTCGTTTATTTCGTTATTGTATTTTGTTTTGAGGTGTTCCGGAACGTTTGTTTTCGGCAGGTGACTGGGTCTTGTTCTGGAACTGTGAAGGAATGTTCCTCCTGTTCGTCCGGCTTTGTTTACAATGTCTTCGGTAAGTTCCGTAAAATTGTTTGTATTGTCGTATTTGCGGTCTTGAATCATTTCTACGATACCTGCCCAGCCTCTTCTCAGTCCGATAACTTTATATCCTTCTCTAATAGCTCTTATTGTAATTGCTCTTATGGCGGGGTTTAATCCGGGAACGTCTCCTCCGCCCGTAAGAATTGCTATTACGCCTTTTGTTTTTTTTGTCATTTTAATATTATTTTATTGTTGTTTGTTATTTTTAGAGATATATCTTTAATATGAGCATGTTTTGTTCCGGAGTTTTTATCGTGGTCGAGAACTTTTCCGGATATATAATTTAATTTTTTATGAATGTTTGTTTTTATGTAAACTTCATAATTATGAAATTTGCCGTCTTTTTCGGTAATTTTTTCATATTTTGTATCTTTTGTTCCGTCGGAATAGTTTGCGGTTATGGTCATTTTCGGATTTTTCGATAAATCGTCCGGATAAATTTTAATTTTTGCACTTAAAGAATATTTTCCTTGTTTTGATGTTATAATTTTAAAATTAACGGTATTTTTTTTACCGTCTTCAGGCAATGCCCATTCTTTTTTCATTTTCCAAAGGTTTGTTTTTTTCAGTTTTTTTCTTTTGAGTTCTTCTTGTTTGTCTTTATTTGCTTTTATCGAAAGTTCTTTTTCTATTTTATTGAAATAACTTTCCACGGAATCATATATTTCTATATATTCTT
>JAADDR010000135.1 GCA_013153865.1 Chlorobiota bacterium
ACTTTGGTATTCGAAACCAAGACACTAAAACAAATTTACTTTAAATCTAAACAAGATTAACGTATAATTCCGAGCAAAGCCGTTGCGTCTTTTATGCTTTTAACATTATCGAAAGACATTACGGCTTTTTCGTTTTTTTCTTTCAGACTTACCTTGTCGGGATATTTTTTTATGAACTCCAATATATCTCCGAAAACATCCGAAAGATAATAAGGTGATTTTTTGTCCGACACCAAATAGCAATGCATTTTACCGTTGCGAAGCAATATTTTTTCGATACCCAAACTTTTTGCTTTTCGCCTGAGCCTTACGGCATCCGTAAGTTCGCGTACCGGTTCGGGCAAATCTCCGAAACGATCTTTTAATTCATCTTCCAAAGCCCGCAAAACCGTTTCGTCTTCCGCTGCATCCAAACGCTTGTATAACCTCAAACGCTCTTCGGTGTTTTCTATATAACTTTCCGGAAAACGAATTTCCAAATCAGTATCTATATGGCAATCCGAAACAAATATAAAATCTGAATCATCTGTACTTACCTCTCCGTTTTTATTCTTGTCGAATAATTCCTTAAACTCCTCTTCGCGAAGTTCTCTTACCGCTTCATCAAGTATTTTATGATAATTTTCGAAACCTATATCGGCAATAAAACCGCTTTGCTCGCCTCCCAGCAAATTTCCGGCACCTCTAATATCCAAATCCTGCATTGCAATATTAAATCCGCTGCCGAGTTCGGAGAAAGTTTCCACAGCCCGCAAACGCTGCCTTGCTTCTTCCGTTAAAGATGATAAAGGAGGAGCAAGCAAGTAACAGAAAGCTTTTTTATCGGACCTCCCTACCCTGCCTCTGAGCTGATGCAAATCACTTAACCCGAAATTATGAGCACCGTTAATAATAATGGTATTCGCATTCGGTATATCCAAGCCCGACTCGATAATTGTTGTGGCTATAAGCACGTCATAATCTCCGTTTACAAAACCGGTCATTATTTTTTCCACATCAGCAGGTTTCATCCTTCCGTGCACAACCGCAGTTTTTACATAAGGCAAGAGTCTGTTAATCAAAGATTCGGTTTCGTAAATCGTATCGATGCGATTATGGATAAAAAATACTTGTCCGTTTCTTCTGTATTCGTAATCAACGGCATCTTTTATAATTTTTTTATCGAATCTGTGTAATTCCGTATGAATAGGATAACGATTTTCCGGAGCGGTATTAATAATCGATAAATCTCTTGCTCCCATTAAAGAAAACTGCAAAGTTCGCGGAATCGGGGTAGCCGTTAATGTTAAAGTATCGACGTTTACTTTCAGGGCTTTAAGTTTTTCTTTAACGGCAACGCCGAACTTTTGCTCCTCGTCGATTATCATAAGTCCCAAATCTTTAAATTTAACGTCTTTACTTACCAAACGATGAGTCCCGATTATTATGTCTGTTTCGCCGGAAGCCGTTTTTCTCAAAGTTTCTTTTTGTTCGGAAGGAGATTTTAAACGACTTAAGAAATCTACGGTGCACGGAAAATTCTTTAAACGTTCGGAAAAAGTTTTAAAATGCTGAAGTGCAAGAACGGTAGTCGGCACCAATACCGCAACCTGCTTATTATCGGCAACTGCTTTAAATGCCGCGCGGATTGCCACTTCCGTTTTACCGAACCCCACATCGCCGCATACCAATCTGTCCATAGGAACATCCGATTCCATATCTTTTTTTACAGCTTCCGCAGCTTTTCGCTGGTCGGGAGTATCTTCAAACATAAACGAAGACTCCAAAGCATACTGTAAATAAGTGTCGGGAGAAAAAGCAAAACCTTTTTCCTGTTTGCGCTTTGCGTAAAGAGCAATAAGTTCGCGAGCAATATCTTTTACGCGACTTTTTGTCTTTTTCTTCATGTTTTGCCAAGCGGCAGAGC
Organism: Chlorobiota bacterium; assembly: GCA_013153865.1. Taxonomy (GTDB): domain Bacteria; phylum Bacteroidota; class Bacteroidia; order Bacteroidales; family JAADGE01; genus JAADGE01. The sequence continues at coordinate 1,907 of JAADDR010000135.1, forward strand.
CGAGTTTATAAACTTTCGGCTGTTTTCCTTCTTTTCCTTTATATTTTGATATTTTATGCAGGTTATGAATATTTACAAGCAAAATATCATTATCTTTATAAACCAGACGGACGACTTCTTGCAATTTTCCTTCTGCATTTACGGTTTGTAAGCCTCCGAAACGTCCTATGCCGTGGTCGGAATGCACGACAAAATCGCCAGGTTGCAGACTGTTAAGTTCTTTAAGCGTAAGAGTTTCTTTGTTTTTGTAATACGTTGCTCCGCGCAAAACATATTTATGATCCCTGCCGTAAATTTGATGCTCCGTATAACAATTAATTTTTAAATCGTTATCGATAAATCCTCCGCTTAATATACCTTCCGCAAATACAAAAGAATCTTTTACGGAAATTCCGGTATAGTTATCGTTAACGGATTCCGTAATCTCTTGCGACGACAGAATATCTTTAAGTCTTTCTATCTGTGCTTTATTATCCGAGATAATATAATTTTCGTATCCTTGTTTTTTGTATTTTATTAATTGGGCGGCAAATTGTTTAAAATCTTTGTTTAAATTGATATGTTCTTCGGTATCGAACGAAAATATTTCGGCATTCTTAAAAAAAGATTTTCCGGCAAACTCTAAAGTCTTGAAAGCCGTAAATCTGTTAAGCGTATCTTTGTAAGAAATTAAATCGCCCGAATTATCAATTTCTTCCGCCGTATGATTTATTTTATCGAAAAACAAAGTAAAATCATCCGACCAAATGCATGTATTATCGTCGATAAAATCAAAAAAAGATATTTTATTTTCTTTACCGGTTCGGTTATGTATATCCGGCACCACAGATATTTTGTCGAGTTTTTTTTCGGAAAGTTGCGTAACGGTATCAAAAGTTCTTATGCTTTCTATTTCATTATCAAAGAAGTCGATACGATAAGGCAAATCGTCGGCATAAGAAAAGACATCCAATATGCTGCCGCGTAATGCGAATTGTCCGGGCTCGTAAACAAAATCGGTTTTTTCGAATCCGTATTCGCGAAGAATTTCGATAATAAAATCAACCGGAACCTCCTCTCCTTTTTTTAAATCAAGCGTATTTTTTTTCAAATGTTTTTTATCCGGAACTTTTTCGAGCAATGCATCTCCGTAAGTTACGACAAAAAAAGGTTTATTTGCAGATGTTTTATTTAAAACTTCGGTGCGCATTATTACGCTTCCTTCATCCGGCTTTATAACTTCTTTTTTTAATACCGAACGTTTATAGGAAGACGGAAAAAATAAAATTTCGTCATCCGGCAACAATCTTTTTAAATCATTCTGAAAATAAGCGGCATTATCTTTATTCGATAAAATAAAAACATGCGGTTTGCCGATTTCGTTTATCAATACGGAAGATAAAACCGCTTTTACCGAGGCATGCAAGCCTTTTAAAAGAGCATGACTTTTTTCTTTATCATCCAAAAAAGCGGAAAGTCTTCCGAAAAGATGATGTTTTTTATATATTTTAAACAAATCCCGAATAAGCAAAACGTTAATTTTAAAAAAATGCAAAAATAATTCAATATATTAATTTAAAACCCGTTTAGTATGTATTTTTTACACATCTGTTTATTTTACCGAAGAATATTTTTTCCCGGCAAACTTTTTTTTTAATAACTTTGGAAATAAAACTTTCATGAAAAAATTAATTCTGTTTTTAATACTTTCGATATTATCGGTACCGAAACTTTCGGCACAATACGTAACGACGGAAATAGATATAATAGAAGCGTCAACATATAATTTTATAAACGAACCTTTTATAACTTTCAGTCCTCAAAATCCGGATAATCTACTGATAGGCGCAAACCTTAATCTTGCTTATAATTCATCCGACGGAGGTTATACTTGGAATAAAAGTGTTTTAACCTCCGACGAATACGGAGTATGGGGAGACCCGTGCGTTATTGCGGACGATAACGGAAACTTTTATTTTTTTCATCTTTCTAATCCTCCTTCCGAAAACGGAACATGGGTTGACAGAATTGTTTGCCAAAAGTCGGAAGATAACGGAAATACGTGGAATGTTATAAGCACCGTGGGACTTAACGGCGACAAAAAACTTGATAAAGAAACCGCAATATTCGATAAAAACAGCGGCAACATATACATAACATGGACACAAGCCGATGCTTACCACAGCACCGACCCCGCCGACAGTTCGCTTATCATGTTTTCCGCATCTTACGATTCGGGGCAAACATGGTCTTCACCGTACAGATTAAGCCGATATGCCGGTGATGCTTCGGGTTCCGACAGTATGTTGCGGAGCGCTGTTCCGTGTATCGGTCCGGAAGGGCAAATTTATGTTGCATGGGCAGGCAGAAAAGCCGACGGCACGCTCGGAATTATATTTGACAAATCAACCGACCAAGGTTTAACTTGGCTTGATGACGATATCTTTGTTTGCGATATGCCGGGCGGCAGTCATTTTGACGTATCGGGAATATATCCGGGAGCCGGTGCGGGATGGCCTAGTACGGCATGTGATACAAGCGGCGGTGCCTATAACGGAACCGTTTACATAAATTGGGCAGACCAAAGAAACGGCACCGACGATGCCGATATTTGGCTGATAAAATCCGAAGACGAAGGAGAAAGTTGGTCAGAACCCGTAAGAGTAAATAACGATGCGGCAGGCAAACAACAATTCTTTACAAAAATGACCATAGACCAAACAACAGGAAATTTATACATTATATTTTACGACCGAAGAAATTATGACGACAACCGCACGGATGTTTTCCTTGCCGTATCCGAAGACGGAGGAGAAACTTTCAGTAATATCAAATTAACACCTGAACCTTTTTTACCTTCCGAAGATGTTTTTTTCGGTGATTTTTCGGGTATTATTGCCGTAAACAATAAAGTAAGACCGGTATGGACACAATTCGACGGTAACTATATGGGTATTTACACAGTTGAATATGAAGCATCCGAAATAAACCAACCGGAAAAAAGTTCTTTTGCGGAAGAGTTGTCTTTATACCCGAATCCTTCCGTAAACAAGGCATATTTGTCATTTAAAACAAAAGAAACAGCATATATTACTTTGGAAGTTACGGATATATACGGAAGAAAGATAATTACTCTTAAAGATAAAGAAAAAACCGAGCCGGGCAAATATATCATAAGTTTTGATGCCGAAAAGTATAAACTTTTGCCGGGTGTTTATTATTTTGTATTGCAATACGGTGACAAACAGATTACAAAAAAATTCGTATTAAGCAGATAACGATTATTCTAATCGTATCTTAAATGCCTGACAGAACGTGCATTGTTTTTTATTTCGAGCAATGATTTTATACCTGTATCAAGATGTTGTTCGACAAATTTTTCGGTAACCAATTTATCGCTTTCGGAAGTTTTAATTCCGGAAGAAATCATAGGTTGATCCGAAACCAATAATAATGCACCTACCGGAATTTTATTGGCAAATCCTACGGTAAATATTGTTGCCGTTTCCATATCTATTGCCATAGCTCTTGTTTTTCTCAAGAATTTTTTAAATCTTTCGTCGTATTCCCATACTCGGCGGTTTGTGGTAAAAACAGTTCCCGTCCAATATTCGCGTTCGGCTTCAATAATTACCGACGATACCGCACGTTGCAGGTTAAAAGACGGTAATGCGGGCACTTCCGGCGGAAGATAATCATCTGAAGTTCCTTCGCTTCTTATCGCCGCTATAGGCAAAATTAAGTCGCCCAATTTATTTTTCTTTTTTAATCCTCCGCATTTTCCGAGAAATAAAGCTGCTTTTACTTTTACGGCACTTAATAAATCAAGAATTGTTGCGGCGTTAGGACTTCCCATTCCGAAATTTATAAGCGTAATACCTTCGGCGGAAACAGAGGGCATAGGTCTGTCTTTGCCTAAAACAGGTACATTATATTTTTTCGAGAACAATTCTACATAATAAGAAAAGTTTGTCAGTAAAATATATTCGGTAAATTCTTCGATTTTTCTGCCGGTATAACGAGGCAACCAATTTTCTGTAATTTCTTTTTTTGTTTTCAATTAATTATTTTTTTAAAGTAATTCTTTTAAGCAACGTTTAAGACTGTCTTTCCAAAACGGAATATCAATATCGAAAGTTGTTTTTATTTTGCTTTTGTCGAGCAAACTGTATTCGGGTCGTTTTGCCGGAACAGGATATTCTTCGGTCGAAATCGGTAAAATATTGCAATCAATACCGGAAATTTTCGTAATTTCTTTTGCAAATTCGTACCACGAGCAGGAACCTTCGTCGGAGAAATGGTAAATGCCGGAATATGAGCCGGAAAAACCGGATATTTTTTGTAACATTTTCAAAACGGCAAAAGCCAAATCTTCGGCATAAGTCGGAGAACCTGTTTGGTCGGACACTATTTTCAGTTCCTCTCTCTCCCGCCCTAACCTCAATATTGTTTTTACAAAATTATTTCCGAAAGAAGAATACAACCACGAAGTGCGAATTATAAAATATTCGTATGCCGTTTTTGCAAATTCTTCGCCTTTAAGTTTTGTTTTTCCGTAAACCGATTGCGGATTTACGGCATCGTCTTCTTTGTAAGGTATTTTACTTTTTCCGTCGAACACGTAATCGGTTGATATGTGAACAAGCGGTATTTTATTTTCTCTTGAAATTTCAGCCAGATTTTTAACGGCAAAAGCATTTATTTTTTCGGCAATTTCCGGCTCTGTTTCAGCTTTATCGACAGCGGTATATGCCGCACAATTAACAATAAAATCAAATTTTTGCGAATAATAAAAATCTTCGATTTTTTTTATGTCCGTAATATCCAAATCATCGACATCGGTAAATATGAAATCGAAATATTTAAAATTATTTGATATTTTTTTTATTTCGTTTCCGAGCTGTCCGTTTGCTCCGGTAATAAGTATTTTAGGCATAAAATTAAACTATTTTATATCATCCATGTCGGGTTCTTTGTCTCCGAATTCCGCCATAAATTCTTCGGCTTTTGCAACCATATTTCTTGAGCCGGTATAAAAAGGAACACGCTGATGCAAAGATTCGGGTTTCATGTCGAGTATTCTGTTTCCTCTGCCGTCGGTGGCTTTTCCTCCGGCTTGTTCTATAATAAACGCCATAGGGTTGCATTCGTAAAGCAAACGCAGTTTTCCGGAAGAATGACCTGCGGTTTTAGGGTAAATAAATATGCCGCCTTTAAGTAAATTTCTGTGAAAATCGGCAACCAAAGAACCTATGTATCTCGAAGTGTAAGGTCGTCCGGTAGGTACGTCTTTTTCCTGACAATATTTTATGTATCTTTTAACTCCTTCCGGAAATTTAATGTAGTTACCTTCGTTAATAGAATAAATAATACCCGAATGCGGGGTAAGAATATCCGGATGCGAGAGGCAAAACTCTCCTATCGACGGGTCAAGCGTGAATCCGTTAACTCCTCGTCCGGTTGTATAAACCATCATTGTAGAAGAACCGTAAATAATATACCCGGCAGCAACCTGTTTGGTTCCTTCCTGTAAAAAATCTTCGGTTTGAGCTTTGTGTCCTATAGGCGAAATTCTTCTGTATATGGAGAATATTGTTCCGATTGAAACATTTACGTCAATATTGGAAGAACCGTCCAAAGGATCCATAGATACGATATATTTACCGTTTCTGGCAAGTTCGTTATCAAAAGCTACTATTTCTTTTCTTTCTTCAGATGCTATTCCGCAACATTCTCCGCTTGCTTTTAACGACGCTATAAATTTTTCGTCTGCATAAACATCAAGTTTTTTTTGCTGCTCGCCTTGTATGTTATCAGAGCCGGCATCTCCGAGTATATCAACCAAACCGGCTTTGTTTACTTCGCGATTCACAACTTTTGCCGCAACTCCTATATGTGTTAAAAGTCTGGTAAGTTCGCCTTTTGCATAAGGAAAATCGGCTTGTCGTTCTATAATAAATTCATTCAGCGTTGTTACGGTCATTTTATTATTGTTTTTTAAAATATTATGAACAAAAGTAAAAAAAATTGTTCTTTTACGGGTAATTTTATCATTTTTGACAACATATTTTTAATTCATAAAATTAATGAAAGTTTTTAAATTCGGAGGAGGAGTTTTAAAATCGGGTAAAGATGCTTTTAAATCAGCCGAAATTTTAAGACTTTTCGAAGGGCAAAAAATTATTGTCGTAATTTCGGCATTTAATAAAGTTACCGATAAAATCGAGAGGTT
>JAADDR010000060.1 GCA_013153865.1 Chlorobiota bacterium
AAAGAGCCGCCTATTACGGAGTTTTTATCGTAATAACGCTTTATCTTTCGAGAATACTGGGTTTTTCGGACATAGAAGCCGGAATTATTTCCGGGATTTTTTCGGGAGGACTTTATCTGCTGCCTACATTCAGCGGTGCTTACGCCGATAAAATAGGATTTAAAAAATCCCTTTTACTTGCATTTTCCTTACTTACAATAGGTTATCTGGGTTTAGCCGTATTGCCCGGAATATTAGAGGCAAAAGGACTTGCAGAATACGGCAAAGAAGTTATATACAAAGGATTAAGAGAATCAAACGACAAATATTACATAATACCCGTTTTACTGATAATTATGGTCGGAGGATCTTTTATAAAATCCGTAATAACCGGCACAATAGCCAAAGAAACCTCGGAAGATACAAGGGCAAAAGGTTTTTCAATCTTTTACATGATGGTAAACATAGGTGCATTTTCCGGCAAAACGATAGTAAAACCGTTAAGAGACAGTATGGGAAACTCCGGCTTAATAAATTTAAACTATTTTTCGGCGGCAATGACTTTAACAGCTTTTATTTTGATTTTTCTTTTTTACAAAAGTGCCGAAAACTCAGGCAAAGGAAAATCTTTTAAAGAAATCAGGACAGCTTTAATAAAAGTTTTATCTAACACCAAACTAATGGTTTTAATTTTAATAGTCAGCGGTTTTTGGATAGTTCAGCACCAATTATACGCTACCATGCCTAAATATGTATTACGAATGGCGGGCGAAAATTCGGCTCCCTCGTGGTATGCAAACGTAAATCCTCTCGTAGTGGTATTAAGCGTTGCATGGATTACTCGTCTTATGAGGAAAAAAAGTCCGGTTTTCTCCATGACGGTCGGAATGTTTATAATGCCTTTTTCGGCTTTAACAATGGCATCCGGAAATTTATTGGGAAGCGAAAACATAAATCTCGGTTTTATACACATACATCCTATTGCCTTAATGATGATTGCGGGTATTATCTTACAGGCACTCGCCGAATCTTTTATATCTCCGCGGTATTTAGAATTATTTTCGTTGCAGGCACCTGAAGGCGAAGAAGGTTTATATCTCGGTTTCAGTCATTTACATTCTTTTATTTCTTCCGTTTTCGGTTTCGGAATATCAGGTTTCTTATTGAGCAAATATTGCCCCGACCCCAAACTTTTCGATACTCGCGAAGAATGGGAAGCGGCATCGGTTCATGCTCATTACATTTGGTATTATTTTGCCGGCATTGCTCTTATTGCGGCAATATCTCTCGTTATTTACGGCAAACTTACAAAAACCGAAAGCAAAACCGCCGGATAAAAAAATTTTCCGAAGTTATGATATTAACTCTTATCTTAGAATCATATCGAAAACCAATTTTCGAACGCTTCGGGTTTGTGTCGCGGAAAATCTTTATGAAAAAATTCGCCCGACGATTTATCGAATACGTAATCTTTTTCCCATTCGGATATATTCTCGATAATGCTTTTAAGAGCATCGGTTATAAAACGAGCTTCTTCGTCTCTCATAGTAGGATGAACGGAAAGTCTTACCCAACCGGGTTTTTCGCTCAAATCTCCTTTGTTTATTTTATCGGTTATGCGATGCGATTCGTCTTTTGTAACGTTTAAAAGGTAATGTCCGTAGGTGCCGGCACAAGAACAACCTCCTCTTACCTGTATGCCGAAGCGGTCGTTCAGAAGTTTTACTATCAAATTATGATGAATTTTTTCGTGATAAAAAGATATTGCGCCTATTCTGTCGCGATATTTTCCGGCAAGGATATGCAAATTATCTATTTTTTCAAACTCGTCGAAAATAAAATCAATAAGTTGATGTTCGCGCTTTAAAATATTGTCGCATTGCATTTTTTCTTTAAGTTTTAAAGTCAGAGCAATGCGCATTGTTTGCAAAAATGCGGGTGTTCCTCCGTCTTCTCTTAATTCGACATCATCGAAATAAGCATATTCGTTCCAGCGGTTTGTCCAAAGAACCGTTCCTCCTCCGGGGTGGTCGGGTGCCTGGTTTTTATCGTAAAGTTTTTTATTAAAAACAAGAACTCCCGAACTTCCCGGACCTCCGAGAGCTTTATGCGGAGAGAAAAAAACAGCATCTAAATATTGTTCGGGATTTTCCGGATGCATATCGATTTTTATGTAAGGTGCCGAAGCGGCAAAATCAATAAAGGCATATCCGCCGTGTTTGTGCATAATTTCGGCGAGTTTGTAATAATCGGGGATTATTCCGGTAACATTCGAACCTGCGGTAAAAGAACCTATTTTAAGTTTTCGGTTTTTATATTTTTGAAGTTGTTTTTCGAGTTCGCCGGCAAAATTCATTTCGTCGTCTTCCGGAAGAAGAACAACAACATCTGCCGTTGTTTCGAGCCAAGAGATATGATTGGAATGATGTTCCATATAAGTTATGAAAACAACGGGGCGTTCGTTTTCCGGAATATTTTTCATGTATTTTTTTGCCCCGCCGGGGATTTTAAGTCCGAGTATTCTTTGTAATTTGGCTGCCGCCCCTGTCATACCGCTGCCTTCGGTTATTAAATAATCGTCCGGAGAAGCGTTTACGTGTTTTTTTATGATATTTTTTGCTTCGTGATACAAATTGGTCATTACAACACCTGTTTCGCTGGCTTCGGAATGTGTGTTCCCGACCATGGGACCGAACTTGTTTTTCATTAAATCTTCAATCGGTGCATACAGTCTTCCGCTGGCTATCCAATCGGCATAAATGAGCTTTTGCATTCCGTAAGGCGATTTGAATTCGGCATCAATACCTACGATATTACGCCTGAATTGCTCGAAGTAATTTTCCGAATTTGTCATATCTTTTTTTATGCTAAATTAAAAATTTCATTCTAAATTAAAAGTTTAAATAGAAATCTTTCGTAAGTTCTTTGTATGAGTTTGTATATAGATTTGTGTCGCTCTCGCGAATTATTATTTTTTCTGTTTTCAGGGTTTGTTTTTTAAAAGAAAATTCGAGAATCATTCTGTTCGGATTCTTATTTATCTTCGGATATACCGTAAGTTTGTAACGGCAAATCATACCGTATTTATTGCATATTTGCTCAAATTTCGATGCTTTGTCAAAAGGCAAAATCAGAGAAAAAACGCCTTCTTCGGTCATAATTTCCGAGACGCCTTTCGCCAATACTTCAAACGGCAGACTTTCTGAATGTCCGGCAAGGGCGCGAGCAGTATTTTCGGGTTTTAAAGATTTTTCGAAATAAGGAGGGTTGCTGATTATATGATCGAACTTCAGGTAGTTTTTTTTCAAAAATTCTTGAAAAGATATATGCAATACGTTTACGCGATTTTGTAATTTGTTAAGTTCCGCATTTTCTCTGCATTGTTCGAATGCGTTTTTTTCGATTTCTATTGCCGTAATCGGGGCATCGGTTCTTTGTGCGGCGGCAAAAGACAGTATCCCGGTTCCTGCGCCTATGTCAAGTATGTTGCGGGGTTTGTTAAAATTTGCCGCCGAGGCAAGCAATACCGAATCAACACCGACTTTCATAGCCGTTTTGTCTTGATTTATTCTGAAATGCTTAAATTGAAACCAAGTATTGGACATTAATCCGGTATAAAATAATAAACTCGTAGTAAAACGGTATAAGTATTCTTTTGGAATAAATCCGGTTTTATCCCGCTTCTTTTTTTCGTTCGCCTTTTTTCCATTTTTCTTTTCCGACGGGCTTACCTCTTTCGTCATAATAAATCCATCTTCCGTGTTTTAATCCGTTTTTATATTCCGCTTTTATTTTAAGCTTGCCGCTCGGATAATAAAACTCGGCATCGCCGTCGGGTTTACCGTCGTCGTATTGCATTTTTGCTTTTTGTGCTCCGTTTTCGTAATATTCGAAATATGTGCCGGTAATTTTTCCTTTTTCGAAGGTTGCATCGGCTCTTTTGGTATGGTCGGGAGTATCGTAATAAAAATACGCATCGCCTTCGGGTTCGCCGTCGGTATAATTAACGGAACTTTTAATATTTCCGCTTTCGTAATATGTTTTCCAGTTTCCGGTTATTGCTCCGTTGTGTATCAAACCTTCTACTTTTATTTTTTCGGCGGAACCGTCATAAAATTCTTTATATAAAGTATCGAGTTTCAGATAATCTTCCGGAAGGTTTATTTTAAAAGCAAGAGATTCTACTTCGCCTCTGAACATGTCTTCCGTTATTTCTGTTTCCATTTGTTCGAGTTCGTCGGTTTTTACGGCATCGGGATTATGTTTTGCAAGCAATAATGTTTTAAACATATCTTCGTCTTCCGACGAAAGTTGAAATCCTATTTTTTCGAAACTCAAAATAAATTCTTTGTTTTCTTTTATGCTTTTTCTGTCGACGGCATTGCTGTAATAGTAGAGATTTTGATAAATTTGAGGCGTTTTTATGAATACCGTAAGATTTGCTTTATTTGCAAATTCATCTCTGAAATTTACGAAATCAATGTCATTGGCAAGCGTATTTCCCGTTATATACGAATCGATAAGGTCTTTTAAACTTGCAAGCGAATTACTGAATACAACATTTTTTTCGATAAAGGTAAAATAAGGTTTTTCGACGTCTTTAAACATCTTACCGAGAAATAATTTGAAAAAACCGTTGATTTCCAAAGATTGAATCGTAAAATTTTTATAATCTTCGGGTTTAAATTTAAGAGGAGTTCTGCGTTTTATTTTTTTCATAATGCGTTCCAAACCCGCTTTTGCTTCGTCGATATCATTTGCGGGAATAACAATAATTACGTCTTCGGGTCGAGTGTTTTTACTCGGACGTAATTTTGCAACGGCAATTTCTTCACCTATCCATGCAAAAAAATCATCGTGCAAACTAATACCGAGCAAACGTTCGGTTTTGGCAATGTTTTCTTTTATATCTTCCATATCTTCGGCATTGCCTTCTTCGTATTGTTTGGTAAGGTTAAAATAAAAATCAAAGAAATCTGAAAATCCCATCGAAAAATACATGGCGGTTTGTTTCGGCAATATCTGCCATGCTTTCAGTTTTCCCGGTTTTATGTTTGCCAGCGCTTTTACGTAAGAACCTGTGGAGTCGGCAGAGGTATAACCGTCGAAACTGAGAGTTTCGTCGCGTAAGTCGATATTAAATCCGGTATATGCCAAAGAGTTTCCCAACATTTTCATTATTTCGGATTCTTCGGTAAGAAAAGACATGCTGAATTCGTCTATTTTGGAATAATTGAAAAACAAGCGAAAAAGTTCTTCGCCGTAAAGTTTGTTTACCACTTTTTGATAATTCTTATTATTTGCCCAGTAATTATCGTTTTTTTCGTCTATTGATTTTTCGAGTAATGCTCCGGTAAACGTAACAGCTAAGAGATTATCGCTTACGGTAAGGAATATAACGTCCGAAGGATTTGCCTCGTCTTTAAGTTCGAATATTGTTTCGTCTTTATATTTTCGGCTTTTAACTTGATATCCTTCGGCTTTTTGAAGAAGGTTTTTTAATCCGAGTTTTTTTATTTGTGCTAAATTTTGAAGATCTACGACAAACAAAAAGTCCCAATCGCGTGCCGAAATCATGTGCAAAGACATAATCATACTGCGTTTTTTGAGCATAAAGTCCGCTAAATTATTGTCTTTCAGATAAGCATTAAGCATTTCGAAATCTTCGTTTAAATCATTGAAATAAGGATTTTTAAGAAGATAATTCCAAACTTTGCTGTTGCTTATTTCCGTCCATGCTTCGGCAAGGTTTTCGGTTTCTATAATCATTACGGCATCATCCGGAACCATAGTCATTGATTGTTTCATCTCTACCGGCGAAATGAATTTTATGTAAGCATAAAAAGCTCCGGCACCCAAAAGAATAATTATAAAAATTGCTTTTAGAAACTTTTTCATTATTTATATTTTTTTAATTTTATTGTAAATATTGTTTGTCTTCAACAATTTTATAACCGAATGGCGTAAGTGCCAAACCGGCTAATTTTAAATGTTGCAAAGCAAAGGGAATACCTATTATCGTTAAAGCGAATATTAATGCAAGCACAACATGCGTTAATGCTAAGGATAATCCTGCGATAAATAACCATATAATATTAAATATAACGGATAAAAAATCCGGCTGAGCTCCTGACGGAACGGCTTTGCGCCCGAAAGGCAGCAGTGCAAAACCTGCAATTTTTATAAGTTGCAAGCCGAAAGGTATTCCTATAACGGTAATAAGCAGAATAAGTCCGCTTAAAAAATATGCAACCGCAATAATAAATCCGCCGAATATTATCCAAATTATATTTCCGAGAGTATTCATTTACTTTTATTTTTAACTACATAAAGAATCTTACATATAAAAAATATACTCCGAATACAGTCAAAAACAATAATCCGAGATAACTTAATATTATTAAAAATTTCCCGGGTTTTGCTTCTTCGGGTACATTATTCAGTTTTATAACTTTTAAATTAAGCCAACCTAAAACGGGAGCAGTCAAAAAAGCCGTAATAGTTGCAATGTCAACCATTTGTTTCATGTTTCCGAGAAAGAAAAGGAAAATTATTATTGTTCCCGCCGTAACGATAAGTAAAGCAATTGTTTGTATTTTTTTAGTGTTTTTTTCTTTATTTAATTTCGGAACAATTATTTTGGCAACCGGTTCAAGAACTCGCGGATAAGCATCAAGGCATGTTACGGTAGTGCTTACCATTGTTGCCAAAGCGGCTGCGGCAATAATATAATATGCCCACGGTCCTATGCTTTTTGTAAACAAGTTTATAAGTTGTCCGGCAAATTCTACCCCGTTTGCAGAAAATGTTTCTCCCGAACCGTACATAATCAATGCTCCGAGCGACAGAAAAAAAAGCGATAAAATCGCCGTTCCGAAGTATCCTATTTTAAAATCCAATAATGATTCTCTCAACTCAGGTGCATATCCGGTTTCTTTTTTCTTCGTGATTGTCCAAACAGAATGCCATACCGACACGTCAATTGCAGTAGGCATCCACCCCGCAAGTGCCAGCAAAAAACCTATATCCGTTATCCAATTAAATTTGCGGGTATGTTCGGGGTTCGGATGATAACCTGTTGAGAAAGCCGATATAACGGCAATAATTGACGAGATTGCCAACAGAACTATAATAAACTTAACAAATTTATCTATAACGGTATATTTCCCGACAAAAACAATTACGGCTAAAACCAATAATATTATAATTGCCTGATAATTCAGGGGTAAGCCGCTTTGCGAAACATTAGCAAAAATTCCGGCTGTTACTAATGTTACCGCAGACATTAAAAAAAACATAGTAAGAATTGTAATAACGGCATATAGCCATACCGCTCGTTTACCTAATCTGCGATACCCGTCAATAAGACTCTCGCCGGTTGATGCCGCATATCGCGGAGCAAATTCAAAAAAAGGGTATTTTAATAAATTCGCAATAATTATAACCCAAATAAGTTCAAAACCGAAACTCGCTCCCGCACGCGTAGATTGAACAATATGCGAAACTCCTATTGCGGCTCCCGCCCATAACAATCCGGGTCCTATTGCTTTCAGCAAATTTCTTTTTACCATATTTTGAAAGTTTAAAATTCAAAAATATAAAAAAGAAACAGAATAATCGCTATCGTTTAAATAATTAAAAAAATACTTGCCGTTTACCACGAATCAAACCGCGGGTTTACGACATTATTATAAACAGAACCGAATGTATAAGTCAACCCGGCTGACATGCCGTAACTGTAATCGGTAGCAACCTGCTGCTGACGCAAAAGAGTTTCTTCGTAAGAAGCTCCTTCTTTTTTCAAATTTATCTGGCTGCGTACTAATGACCATCTGCCCGAAAATGTTACCGAAAGGCCTTTTATTATTCTTATATCCAAAGAAGAGTTTAAGTTTAAATTATATTTGGATAAATCTTGCCAATATGTTAAATAACTCAATGAGGTATTGATATTTCCCCACTTCTTTTTGATTTTATATGCGGCGGACAACCTGCTTAACAGCGAAAATTCCGTAAGTTTATCGTAAATTGTAGTATCACTGTAATCATTATATTCGCATCCTGTCTCAAATCTGAACGTAAACTCTTTTACTGAAGATTTTTCGTAAGGGAAAATATTAT
>JAADDR010000024.1 GCA_013153865.1 Chlorobiota bacterium
TCGAATAATTGTTGAGTAGGTAACGGTATCTTGTAAAACTTATACATATTACAAAAATATCTTAATTATCTGTTCTAAAAAACTAATTCTCAAAATTTATTGACTTATTTTTAACAATTATACTCTCTTCTGTGAAATAAAATACTTCCCTTTTTACTCAAAAATTAATGATTTTTTTACTTTTGTAATATTAAATATTTCAAGATGGTACACAAAACTGATTTTTTGGTGATAGGTTCCGGTCTTGCCGGACTTATGTATGCTCTTAAAGTTTCTAAATACGGAAAAGTAACGGTAGTTACAAAAAGCAAAATAGACAATACCAACACGAGTTTTGCCCAAGGCGGTATAGCAACGGTTCAGAAAGTTAACGATTCTTACGAAAAACATATAAAAGACACATTAATCGCCGGCGACGGTATTTGCGACGAAGATGTGGTAAGAACCGTAGTTACCGAAGGTCCGGAAATGATAAAAGATTTAATAGAACTCGGTGCCGAATTTGACAAAAAACCGGACGGAACTTATGATTTGGGAAAGGAAGGCGGACATTCCGACAACAGAATTTTTCATCATAAAGATAATACGGGTTTTGAGATACAACGCGCTTTAACGGAACAGGTAAGAAAAAACAAAAACATAACGGTTTTCGAAAATTATTTTGCCGTTGATTTAATAACGCAGCACCATTTAGGATATACGGTTATTCTTAATAAAAGCGATATAGAATGCTACGGAGCTTACGTGCTTAATCCGGAAACGGACAAAATAGAACGTTTTTTGTCTAAAATAACATATCTCGCAACCGGAGGTCTGGGTAATATCTACGATATTACCACCAATCCGCCGGTAGCCACGGGCGACGGCATTGCCATGGCATACAGAGCAAAGGCACTTATAAAAGATATGGAATTTGTGCAGTTTCATCCTACGGCTTTATACAATAAAAACGAACGTCCTTCTTTTTTAATTACCGAAGCAATGAGAGGTTTCGGAGCAATTCTTCGCAATAAAAAAGGAGAAGCGTTTATGGCAAAATACGACGAAAGAAAAGACCTTGCTCCGAGAGATATTGTGGCAAGAGCAATAGACAACGAAATGAAAATAAGCGGCGACGAGCATGTTTTTTTAGATGCGACGCATTTAGATGCCGAAAAATTAAAATCTCATTTCCCGAACATATATAAAAAATGTCTTACGCTTGATATAGACATTACAAAAGATTACATACCCGTTGCTCCGGCGGCTCATTATCTCGTAGGCGGCGTAAAAGTCGATAAAAATGCCAAAACATCGGTAAACAGATTGTATGCCGCCGGCGAATGTTCCTCTACCGGATTACACGGAGCTAACAGACTGGCTTCAAATTCTTTGCTCGAAGCACTTGTTTATGCCGACAAAGCGGCTGAATCGTCGTCAAAATGTTTCAACGATTTTGATATAAACGAAAAAATACCGGCTTGGCACGACGAAGGGACAACTCATCCGGAAGAAATGATTTTGATAACGCAGGAGTTTAAAGAGCTTCAGCAGATAATGACATATTACGTCGGTATTGTTCGTTCGGATTTAAGGTTAAACAGAGCTTTAAACAGACTGGAAATTATATACAAAGAAACTCAAAATCTTTACGACAGGTCTAAAATATCGAAACAATTATGCGAACTCAGAAATGCGGTAAATATTTCTTATCTGATAATAAAGATGGCAAAAGCCCGCAAAGAAAGCAGAGGTTTGCACTATACGGTCGATTATCCGGAGAAAGGTAAGATATTGTAATAAAGCAGGCTGCTTCAAAAATACCGTAAAATATCATCCCGGGTTTATTTTAATTTTTGCCCGGCATGATAATTTGAATTTTGAAACAGCCCGAATTTACCGGCAACTGTATTTAAATAGCTTCAGTTTCCACCACTTTTGCCAATACATCGGCATACGGAATAAACAGGTATTTTTTGTCGTCAAATTCCACTTCGTTTCCGGAAAATTCTTTATACAGAACCGTATCGCCTACGGAAATTCCCGGATTTTCAATATTTCCGAGAGCAACTACTTTTCCGACAGGTTCTTTACCTTTTGCCGAATCCGGAATAATAATTCCGCTTGCTGTTTTTTGTTCTCCGGATTTTTCGTTTATTTCAAGTAATACGTTTTCGTTTAACGGTTGTAATTCTCTCATTTTATCTTGTTTTTAATGTTATTGAATATTATTTTAATTTAGATTTTTACAAACCTAATAATTTGTCGATTTTTGCTTTGTCGAATCCCACGATAACCTGTCCTCCGATAATACTTTGCGGAACTCCCTGTTGCCCGCTTCTTTTTACCATATCTTCGGCGGCTTTTTGGTCTTTCGACACGTCAATGTCTCTGAATTTTATGTTGTTTTCGCGAAGATACGATTTAAGCCGGTTGCACCACGAACAAGTAGGAGTAGAATATACGATTACGCTTTTTTGCGCCGCAGAATCTTTTGATGAAGATGCCGAGTAAACATTTCCGGCAAAAAGAGATTCGTAAAAAGATACATCGCTGCATCCTTTAAAAATACCTTTAAATTCGGATTTTTCGAACTTAAGCAAAGACGGAACGCTTGTAACAGAATATTCGGGATGAATATCTCTTACTTCATTTACGTCTGCCGTAAAAACATCGGCTTTACCGTCCTTTTGCAATGCTTCATCGATATTCTTTTTCGCACAATCGCTTTGAGGCGAACTTTTTTTATAAATAAGAAGCCAAAAATTTTCTTTTCCCGCTGTTTTTTCTTTAAAATCTTTTAACGAACTTACTTTAATCATCATATTCTTTTTCTTTCGTTTTATATCTGCTGCCGAATCATTATCAATCGTTATGCCGGAAAATAAATTATGCATAATTGTCAGTTTTCAGAATTTAACGGAAGTTTTTTCATGCCTGTTTGACAAATTTTTTACGACAATTTTTGTGCATTGCGAAAAACAGCAACATAATTATTATACAAAATATTTTTTAAATCGTTTTTATTTATTTTTATAAGTTCTGCGGCTTTTTTGTAAATATCTTCTATGTTTATGTTATAATCGTCGGTTTCTAAAAATAACTTTTCCGGCGGAATTGCTTTTATAACATTTACGGGTTTAGATTTTTCGTTAAATAATTCATGTCCGAATGATAAAAAGCATCCGAACTTTAACAATTCTCCGGCAATTGTTTTGTTTCCGGAATATCGGTGAATAATAAACGGAACTTTCGGTTTATGTTTTTTTAAAATTTCGGACAAGTCGGAATATGCCCTTACACAATGGACTATAACCGGTTTTTTATGTTTTTCGGCAATTTTTATTTGGCTTAAAAAAACTTCTTTCTGTAATTCAAATTCAGGATATCGCTTATCTAAACCTGTTTCTCCTATTGCAACGACATTCTTCAGCAATGCGAGTTCTTCCGTAATTTTCAGATATTGTGTGATGTCAGCATGCGAAACTTCTTGAGGATGTATTCCCGCAGAGTATTTTTTTTTGTTTTCAATTTTTGCCGCATCTTCCGGAAATATGTTAATAATTGATATTCCGGAATCCGGTTTTTTATGTGTGTGAATATCGACAAAATCCACCTTAAATCATGTTTTTTTTATTTCATTTATGCCTTTTTCTATTCTCAGCAAAGTTTCCTCTTTTCCTACGGCTTCCATTATGTCAAACAAATGCGGTCCGCCGCCCGTGCCGGTTAAAACCAAACGCAAAGGATTTAAAACTTTTCCGAAATTTAATTCGTTTTTTTCAATATATGCCTTTACGGAATTTTCCAGATATTCAGAAGTAAATTTATGTAAAGGCACATCTTTTAACAAATTAAATATATTGCTTAATGTTTCGGGCGTATCTTCTTTCCAGCGTTTTTTAACGACTTTGGGATTGTATGATTCCGGAGTTTCGAAAAAGAAAGATGCCTGATCGCAAAAATCGGACAGGAAGTTCATCCTCTCTTTTACCATTCCCGCAACTTTTTCTATATATAAAATGTCGGTACCCGGAAATTTTTTTTCTACTTCCGGCAACAACAATGCCGCTAACTTATCATTCGGCATCTTTATAATATATTGTTTATTGAACCATTTTGCTTTTTCGGGAGAAAAACGGGCTCCGGCTTTATGCACTTTTGAAATATCAAACTCTTTAATCATTTGTTCTACGGATAATATTTCGTTATCGTCTTCGGGTGTCCATCCCAAAAGAGCCAACATATTAATGAATGCTTCGGGCAAATATCCGTTTTCCCTGTATCCTGAAGCAATTTCCCCGGTTTCGGGATCTTTCCACTCCAACGGAAAAACGGGAAATCCGAGTCTGTCGCCGTCGCGTTTGCTTAATTTTCCTTTACCGTCGGGTTTTAATAACAACGGCAAATGTGCAAATTCAGGCATATTATTTTCCCATCCGAAACTTTTATACAACAAAACATGCAACGGCAAAGACGGTAACCATTCTTCTCCGCGAATAACATGCGTAATACCCATTAAATAATCATCGACTATGTTTGCCAGATGATATGTGGGTAAACCGTCCGATTTAAAAAGCACCTTATCGTCGAGTTGCGAACTGTTAACATTTACTTCTCCGCGAATAATATCTTTTACCGTAATATTTTCGTTCTCCGGAATATTAAATCGAATAACATATGGTTCTCCGGCATTTATTTTATCTGAAACTTCCTTTTCCGATAAAGTAAAAGAGTTTTTCATTTGTCCGCGCGTAAATCTGTTATATTGTCTTACGGAAGACTTCTCTTCTTCAAGACGTTTACGCATTGCGTCAAGTTCTTCGGGTGTATCGAAAGCATAATAAGCACTGCCGTTATCGAGCAATATTTGAATGTATTTTTTATAAATGTCTTTTCTTTCGGATTGTTTATAAGGTCCGTATTTACCGCCTTCGTTAATACCTTCGTCAACGGATATTCCGCACCATTTCAAAGATTGCATTATATAATCTTCGGCACCTTCAACATAACGTGTTTGATCGGTATCTTCTATTCTCAAAATAAAATCTCCGTTATATTTTTTGGCAAACAAATAATTATAAAGTGCTGTTCTTACGCCTCCTATATGCAATGGTCCCGTAGGGCTCGGGGCAAATCTGACTCTTACTTTACGCATATGTTATATTTTTAAATTTAATGATTTTCTGCAAAAGTAAAGTATTAATTATCACTTACAAAATATCTTTAAAAGGTATATGTTTTACGACAAACACCCCAAAATCATAAAAAGATTTCGGGGTGAATTTTTTATGTTATTTTTTTCTTCTCTATCGTTTTTCCCAAACCCACGCATCAATATTTCCGTGTTTACTGCTGAAATCAGAAAAGAAATCCTGAGCTTCTTTTGCCGAAGAAAAAGCACCGAGAGAGATACGATATCTGTCCATATGAGGAACATAAATAATATCGGCGGTAATTCCTTTTGCGGCAAATCGTTTCTTTTCTTTTTGTGCCGCCGCTTCTGTTTTAACACTTCCGATTATAATATAATATTTGCCGGATTGTGCGGGTTCGGAAACAATACCGGTTCCGGTATCTGCCTCATTATTCTCAACAGTAGTATTTGTTGTTTCTCCCGTATTCTCCGCTTCTTCATTCGGTTCGTTGTCTGCCGTTGTTTCCGCATAAGCAGTATCTTCTTCCGTAACGTTCTCGTCAGAATTTTCGTTATTAACTTCTGATGTATCTTTTAATTCTTCGGTAATTTCTTTTGCCGTGATAACAGTATCTTCGGGAGTTATAATTTCCAAATCATCTTCGTTTCCGAATATTTTTTGTTTTACGTAAGCCAATTTTTCAGCAGAACAATTATATCCTTTATTCCATAAATCAGGTTTAAAGAAATAAAGTGCGGCAAGTAAAATTCCGATTAATGCAATAAAAATCAAAAATACGGGAATCCGCCTTTTTTTCTTTTTATCTTCAATATTTTTTTTCTTTTCGGTTTTGGTTTTTTTTACGGGTTTCGGAGTAACCGTGCTTTTTTTTCTTTTATCCGGAACTTTTTTAATCGGTTCTTTTCTTATATCTTTTTTAGGAGGTATTTCGGATGTTTTTTCGGTTTCCGCCAAAGATACTTTCGGTAATCCGAAAGAATCCAGTAATAAATTGTCTTCCGATAAATACGCAAATTCGTATTTCCCGTCAGGTGTTTTTTTAAATTCTCCCAAATCTTTGAAAACAACTTTCTCTCCCGCATCTAATTTTGCTTTTACGGTTTTTACATATTCCGATATCTGTTCTTTGGCGCTTTCAAGAGAAATATTTTCTTTTTCCGCCATATATTCCGCCAACAAACCGGCATCTTCTTTTATATTCGGATTAAAAACGACAATTTTAAAAGGCGGAGTCATTGTTTTGGTTTCTTTATCTATTCTTGCAGGAATATGTTTAGAATCAAATGAACCGAAACCTCCCAAAATTACGCGTTCGTTTGTAATTAGTAAGTTCTTGATGTGTTGACTGATTTCCATAAAAAATACATTTTTAAATAACAAAGTTAATGAATTTTTTTGATTTTTCGGAAACAGCAAAAAATAATTATTTATGATTTTTAAAAATTATATAACTGTCCAAAAACTTATAGTTATTTTTCGTTTAATATTTTATACTTTTGGAAAATCTTTTAACAATAGAGAAATAACATTAAATGAAAAAGATTCTCGTAACCGGCGGCACCGGATATATCGGGTCGCATACAAATACGGAACTTATAGAAGCAGGGTTCGATGTTGTTGCGGTTGATAATTTATCCAATTCAAATATCGAAATTCTCGACGGAATAAAAAAAATAACCGGAATAAAACCTGAATTCAGAAAAACAGACCTTGCCGATGCCGAAGAAACGCGCAAACTCTTTGACAGTCTGGGTAATATTGACGCCGTAATACATTTTGCCGCATACAAAGCAGTCGGAGAATCAGTTAAATTTCCGCTTAAGTATTATAAAAACAACCTTAATGCTTTAATAAATGTTCTGGAAAATATGCGTCATCACAATATAAAAAATTTTATATTTTCTTCTTCGTGTACGGTTTACGGACAACCGGAAAAACTTCCGGTAACAGAAAACTCTCCGATTCCGGAAGCCGATTCGCCGTACGGAAACACAAAGCAAATTTCGGAAGAAATAATTTCGGATACGGTAAAAGCATCGGAAAACATCAATGCCGTTTCACTGCGTTATTTTAACCCCGTCGGAGCCCACGAAAGTGCCGAAATAGGAGAATTACCCGCCGGAACACCGAATAATTTAGTTCCTTTTATTACACAAACGGCAGCCGGAATACGCAAAAAATTAAAAATATTCGGAAACGACTACAATACACCCGACGGAACACCTGTAAGGGATTATATACACGTTACGGATTTGGCAAAAGCACATATTGCCGCATTAAACAGACTGCTAAACGAAGAAAACACATCTCGGTTTGAAATATTTAACATAGGAACGGGAAAAGGAAATACCGTATTGGAAGTCGTTAAAACTTTCGAAAAGGTAACAGGAATAAAACTTAACTACGAAATAACCGAACGCAGACCCGGAGATGCGGAAAAAATTTGGGCAAATGCCGAACTTGCCGAAAAAACATTAAACTGGAAAGCCGAAAAAACTCTCGGAGATGCTTTATTATCAGCTTGGAATTGGGAAAAAAAATACAGACAACTTGATAAATAAAATGTTTATTCGTTTTAAAATACCGACAATTCTGTTTGCCGTATTTGTTTTAATAATAAAAACTTCGGCACAAACACCCGACGGCAAAGAAATGAGAGGTGTCTGGATAGCCACGGTAAAAAATTTGGATTATCCGAGCAGTAAATTTTTATCATCGGAAGAACAAAAAAAAGAATTTACGGACATGCTGGATTATTTTTCAAAAATAGGCATTAATGCCGTCTTTTTTCAAATAAGACCCGCAGCCGACGCATTTTTCCCTTCAAAATACGAACCTTGGTCGGAGTGGCTTACCGGAAAACAAGGTAAAGCT
>JAADDR010000186.1 GCA_013153865.1 Chlorobiota bacterium
ATTAGAAAATATTTTTGATAAATATCGGTAATTTAAACCTAATTTGCCTACTATGTAATCTGATTTTTTAGCTATGGAATCAACATTATTCATTTCATGAATAAGTTCGTGAACTGCTTTTTTTAATTCTTCGATTATTTTTTCTTCTCTGGTTTTAATTAATGATAAGCCCGAAACCGATAAAATATCGGAAACGGTTTTCATGCTGATTTTATCGGGGTCGAATTGAATCTCTGCAAAATTGTCTTTTATTTTCGAAACTTTTATACCGGCATCTTCAAAATCTCTTTTTACGGCTCTCAGGCAACACTTCCCGAGCATATTTTTAATGTAAATCTTTTTAGTAACTGTATTATTTTTATTATACATTTGTTGCCGGTTTCTTTAAATTTCAAATGTAAAAATAAAGTTTAAATATGGCAACAAAGAATTTGTCCGATTATGATAAAAATACCGTTCCGTCGGCTGAAGGTATGAAGTTTGCGGTTATTGTCTCCGAATGGAACGATGAAATTACCGAAGCATTGTATAACGGTGCGGAAGCTACACTTATTAAACACGGTGCGGAGAAACAAGATATTTTCAAAGAATATGTTCCCGGAACTTTTGAACTTACTTATGCGGCGAAAATAACAGCCGAGAGTAAACGTTTTGATGCGATAATTGTTTTGGGATGTGTTATTCAAGGCGAAACAAGGCATTTCGATTTTATTTGCCAAGGTGTTACTCAAGGAATTACCGATATAAACAGAACAAGCGATACTCCGGTTATTTTCGGAGTTTTAACAACCGACAATAAACAACAGGCTCTTGACAGAGCAGGAGGGAAACTGGGTAATAAAGGCGACGAAGCTGCCGTTACCGCAATAAAAATGGTTGCTTTTGCAAAAAGACAAAAAAAATAATCGAACAGGAATAATTTTAATAAAAAATCAAAACATGTTTTGGCGGTAAGTTTTGTCGAATAACATCTTATTTATAAGGTTATTTGTAATAAATTAAATAAATTTGCATCCCTAAAAAATATCGTATTAAAAAACACGAAAAAATATGTTGACAATAGGAGCCGATCCGATACGATTGACAGACGTTGAGAAGATTGTTTGTAAAAAAGTAAAAATAGAAATTGATAATTCCGCATTGCAAAGAGTGTCGGAGAGTTTTGACTTTCTTAAAAAATTTTCGGAAGACAAAGTAATTTACGGAATAAATACGGGGTTCGGACCTATGGCTCAGTATAAAATAAGCGAGTCTGACAGGATACAACTTCAGTATAATCTTATAAGAAGCCATTCAGCCGGCAGCGGAGAATTATTATCCGAAACATACGTAAGAGCAGCAATATTGGCTCGCCTCAATACTTTACTTAAAGGATATTCGGGAGTAAATGTTTCGGTAGTATTACTTTTAAAAGATTTCTTAAATTACGGTATATGTCCGAATATCCCTAAACACGGAGGAGTCGGAGCCAGCGGAGATTTAGTACAACTGTCTCATTTGGCTTTGGCATTAATAGGCGAAGGAAAAGTAAGATATGAAGGGAAAGAATATAAAACAAGCGAAGTCTTTAAAAAACTTAATTTAAAACCTGCGGAAATAAAAATTCGCGAAGGGTTGGCTCTTATAAACGGAACTTCGGTAATGACCGGAATAAGTTTGGTTAATATTTTATCGGCTGAAAAATTGCTGCATTTCTCAGTCGTTATATCTTCTGTTATTAACGAAACGGTAAAATCTTACGACGACCACTTTTCCGCCGAATTAAACAGCGTGAAATTACATGAAGGGCAGGAAAAAATAGCGGAAAAAATGCGAAAAATATTATCCGGAAGTAAATTAATAAAAAAACGCAAAGATTACCTTTACAACGGAAACAATAACAATGTAAGTGTCTTTGACGAAAAAGTTCAGGAATATTATTCTTTGCGTTGCGTTCCGCAGATTCTCGGACCGGTATATGACACACTTCGTTTTTCCGAAAAAATTCTTATAAGGGAAATTAATTCGGTAAACGATAATCCGGTCATAGACAAAGAAAATGACAATGTATTTCACGGAGGTAACTTTCACGGTGATTACGTAGCTTTGGAAGCCGATAAATTAAAAATAGCAATTACTAAACTGTCGATGTTGGCGGAGCGGCAAATTAATTTCTTAATGAACGATAAACTGAACAAAATCTTACCTCCTTTCGTAAATCTCGGAAAATTAGGTCTTAATTTAGGAATGCAGGGAGCACAATTTACGGCAGTATCTACTGTTGCAGAAAACCAAACCCTTTCAAATCCCATGTCTGTTCACAGCATACCCAATAATAACGATAATCAGGATATTGTCAGTATGGGAACCAATGCGGCTTTAATGACGGGAAAAATCATTCAAAATACATTTGAAGTATTGGCAATAGAACTGATAACTTTAGTGCAGGCAATAGATTATACGGGCATAAAAAAAGATTTATCTGAAAGTTCGGCAAAATTATACGAAGATATAAGAAGATTAGTTCCGGTATTTAAAGAAGACGATACATTATATCCCGCAATAAAGAAAGTAATTGATTATTTAAAAAATACTGAATTTAAAAACGAAAAAAATATTAACGACAATTAAATATAATAACGAAAAAAACACTTGTCAGATGAAATACGCACTGGTAACCGGCGCTTCGAGAGGAATAGGAAAAGCAATAAGCATAAGACTTGCGAAAGAAGGAATATTTGTATATTTAAATTATCGTTCAAATACTGAAGAAGCGAAAAAAACATTAAACGAAATAACCGAAAGCGGAGGACATGCAGCACTGTTACCTTTTGACGTGTCAAACCCGGAAGAAACAGATAACGCTTTAGAGAAAATCTCGGAAGATAACCCCGATGCCTATATCGAAATCTTGGTAAATAATGCCGGTATAAGAAGGGACAATCTGCAAGTATTTATGGATAACGACGAATGGCATGACGTAATAAATACTAAT
Source organism: Chlorobiota bacterium (assembly GCA_013153865.1). Classification (GTDB taxonomy): domain Bacteria; phylum Bacteroidota; class Bacteroidia; order Bacteroidales; family JAADGE01; genus JAADGE01. Next base: position 2,975 of record JAADDR010000186.1, read on the forward strand.
CTGAACAGTTTTTTTTACGTTACCAGAAGACTGCTGAAAGACATGCTGGTTAAAAAATCGGGAAGAATTATAAATATCGTGTCTTTATCGGGAATTAAAGGCACACCCGGACAAACCAATTACTCGGCTGCAAAAGCCGGGATAATAGGTGCAACAAAAGCATTGGCACAAGAAGTAGCTCCTAAAAAAGTTACGGTAAACGCAATTGCTCCCGGATTTATAAAAACCGACATGACTGCCGATTTAGACGAAAAAGAACTTAAACGAATCATACCGATGCGACGCTTCGGTAAGCCCGAAGAAGTTGCCGAACTGGCGGCTTTTCTGGCATCCCCGGGAGCCGCTTATATTACGGGAGAAGTCATATCGGTAAGCGGCGGAATTTTATAAAAACAGTAAAAATAATCTGAAAAATAAACCGAAAAAATACAATATGCCTGAAATGAAACGCGTGGTAATAACCGGAACGGGAATATATTCCGTATTGGGAACCGATTTAGAAACAGTTAAAAAATCTTTATACGAAGGTAAATCCGGAATCGTTTTCGACGAAGAAAGAAAACAAACAGGATTCAGGTCGGGACTAACAGGCAAAATAAAACGTCCCGAATTAAAAGGACTTTTGCCCCGCCGTATGCGCATAGGATTAGCCGAACAGGGAGAATATGCATACATGGCTGTAAAAGACGCTTTGTCGCAGGCAAAAGTTGATGAAGAATATTTGGAAAAAAATATAGTAGGAATTTTATACGGAAACGACAGCTCCGCATCGGCAGTTATAGAAGGCTGGGAAAAAATAAAAGAAAAAAAAGATACTTCTCTGGTAGGTTCTGCGGGTATTTTTAAACAAATGAACTCAACCGTAACAATGAACCTTGCCGTTATATTTAAACTTCGCGGCATAAGTCTTACGGTAAGCAGCGCATGTGCCAGCAGTTCACATGCCGTAGGTTTGGCAAGTATGCTTATTCGCAACGGCATGCAAGATATGATTATAGCCGGAGGCGCTCAAGAAATAAACGCATATGCAACAGCAAGTTTTGACGGGCTTGCCGCATTCTCCGTAAAAGAAAACGAACCGGCAAAAGCACTCAAACCGTTTGACAAAGATCGCGACGGATTAGTTCCGAGCGGAGGAGGTGCAGCTTTAATACTCGAAAGTTACGAACATGCAGTAAAAAGAGGCGCTCCTATATTGGCGGAAGTTCTCGGATTCGGGTTCTCTTCAAACGGAGAACATCTTACAAACCCCAGCGTCCCCGGACTTAAAGACGCAATGAATATAGCACTTAAAGATGCCGGGCTAAAACCTTCGGACATAGATTACGTAAATGCTCATGCAACCTCAACCCCTGCCGGAGATGCAAAAGAAGCTGCGGCAATTTACGAAATATTCGGAAGCAAAACTCCCGTAAGCTCTACAAAGTCTATGACCGGACACGAAATGTGGATGGGAGGAGCCGGCGAAATAATATATTCTTTACTGGCGGCACAAAACGATTTTATACCGCCTAATATCAATTTCGAAAATCCCGATGAATTTTCAAAAAATCTTAATATAATTGCAAAGACAAAAAATATGTCGTTTAAAACTTTTTTGTCTAACTCTTTCGGTTTCGGAGGAACAAATTCGTCTTTAATCGTAAGAAAATTATAAACAAAAAAAACTATGAAAAAAAAACAAACTCTTATTCTTGTAATTATGCTTCTTAGCTTCTCGTTTTCCGGACAAGCACAAACAATGTTCGGAAATACCGCACTTACGCTGAGTAAAAATGTATTATCGCTGGGTGTAAACCCGGTTTATGCGGCTGATCTAAACAATGCCGATTTAACATATGTCCCGGAACCCGACGACTTAGCTTATTTTTTTCATCTCGGCTACGGCATTAACTATTCTAACGACATAGGCATAAACATAGGAAAAGCATGGGGAGAAATGTATTACGGCATCGATTTTGAAAATGTTTTTATAAATGCCGGTAAATTTTATGTCTCAGGAACACTCGGCGGTCATTATTGGCACAGAGCAGGTGCCGATGTTGACTTAATAGCTTCGCTGAAATTAAACGATTTTTATTTAACAAGCGGCATTGATATAGACATAGAACCTTATACGAGAGACGACGGAACAACCGACTTTTATCTGCCTGCTTACGTTCCGGTAGAACTCGAATTTAATCCTTCAAGCAAATATGCCGTGAATTTCGAACTTAACATTGCAGTAAACGAACCTGCTTTTACGACAATAGGAGCGGGAATTAATTTTTATTTTAAATAAAAAAGTATAAAAAAAAATGAATAAAAGCGAAATTATCGAAAAAGTAAACGACTTTTTAACAAACGAAATAGAAATAGACAAAGATCTGATTGCACCGGAAGCATTACTAACCAAAGATTTAGGAATAGACAGTCTTGATGTTGTGGATATAATAGTTATAGTAGAAGAAACATTCGGAGTAAAAATAAAAGGTGAAGAACTTAAAACGGTAAAAACATTGGGCGAATTTTACGACTTTATAGAATCTAAACTTAAATAACTGTTTTCGAATGTCTGAAAACTGGGACGGCAAAACAAAAGGAGGATTAACCGGATATAAAATTTTTGTTTTTTTGATACGAAAGGCAGGAATTAATTCTGCCTATTTTTTATTACTGTTTGTTGCGTTTTGGTTTGTTATATTTTCACGTAAAGCAACGGCATCTCAATATTATCTTTTCAGAAAACGTTTAGGTTTCGGTTTCCTTAAATCTGTTGTTTATATTTACAAAAACAGTTTCGTTTTCGGGCAAATACTGATAGATAAAGTTGCAATTCTCTCCGGAGCATTAAAAAAATATACCGCCGAACACACAAATTCCGAAGTTATAGAAAACATGATAAAAAATAAGACCGGAGGAATACTCGTAAATGCTCATATGGGAAGTTGGCAAATTGCCGGACAATTATTGGAACGATATAACGGAACAATATACATACTTGCGGCAGATACCGAAGATAAACGCATTAAAAACCTGCTGGCATCGGCGGAAGGAAAAAATCGCATAGAAATTATACCCTTAAAAGAAGACGGGTCGCATATAAAAGATATTCACGAAGTTTTAAAAAACAAAGGTATATTGGTTATGCACGGCGACCGTTTTACAGAGGGTGCCGATACCGTAGAACACGAATTTCTGGGAGAAAAAGCAAAATTCGCATCCGGACCTTTTCATTTGGCCGCAAAATACGGCGTTCCGGTTTCTTTTGCAACGGCTTTCAGAGAAAAAAACAGGCATTACCATTTCTATGCATTAAATCCCATACACGTAGAATATCCCGGAAACATAAAAAAAAGAAAACGGGAAATATTCGAAAAATCGCATATATATGTGAAAGAACTTGAAAAAATGCTGCGAAAATATCCTGAGCAATGGTTTAACTTTTATAACTTTTGGAGAACATAAAAATACTGATTTTTTTTAACACTAATTATTAATTTGACATGGCAAGAAATTACGGAAACGACAATAAATCGGCATTACAAGCTAAAACAGATGCCCAAAAAATAGCATTTGCTCCGCTTATGTTTCAAGCGGCTAAAGCATTAAGAGATTTCGGCATCCTGTCTTATCTGAGACGCGAAAAAAACGGTAAAACCGTAAAAGAAATAGCACAAAAAGCGGGAATATCGGAATACGGCGCATTGGTTCTGCTCGAAGCCGGATTAAGTCTGGAAATGATAACGGTTAAAAACGATAAATATTACCTTACAAAAACCGGATACTTTTTTGTAGCCGATAAACTTACGAGAGTAAATACCGATTTTACACACGATGTAAACTATAAAGGATTTTTTCATCTGCAAGAAGCCGTTAAAACCGGCAAACCCGCAGGATTACACAGAGAGTTCGGCTCGTGGCATACGGTTTACGAAGCACTTGCGGAAATGCCGGAGCAATTCAGAAAATCATGGTTTGCTTTCGACCATTATTACTCCGACGACTCTTTTCCGGAAGTAATGCCGGTTTTATTCAGAAATAAACCCGAAAAAATTCTCGACGTAGGAGGAAATACCGGAAAATTTTCGATAAAATGCGCATCTTACGACAAAGACGTAAAAATAACAATACTCGATTTGCCCGGGCAACTTAAAGATGCGGAAAAAAATATAAAAGATGCCGGCTTCGAAGACCGTATTAACGGATACCCGGTAAACCTGCTCGATTTCTCCAAACCTTACCCCAAAGGTTACGATATAATTTGGATGAGCCAGTTCTTAGATTGCTTCTCCGAAGAAGAAGTAGTAAACCTTATCTCAAACGCACGCGATGCAATGGACGATAACGCCGAATTATTTATAATGGAAACTCTTTGGGACAAACAAAGATTCGAAGCATCTACATACAGTCTGCATGCCACTTCTCTTTATTTTACCTGCATTGCAAACGGCAACAGCCGTATGTATCATTCCGAAGACATGGTGCGATTAACCGAAAAAGCAGGATTAAGAGTAACCGAAATAATAGAAAACGTAGGCATAAGCCATACAATTTTAATATGTAAAAAATAAGAGTATTTTATGAGAAAAAAAAGATTGCATACCGGTAAAACACTATCTCACGAAACCGAAATAAAAGTGCGATTCGGCGAAACCGATGCAATGGGCATTGTTTGGCACGGCAACTACGCCAAATATCTTGAAGACGGCAGGGAAGAATTCGGCGAAGCATATGAACTGACTTATATGGGAATCTTTAAAAAACACGGATATATGATACCGGTGGTAAAACTCAATATAGATTATAAAAATCGCTTGTTTTACGAAGACCGGGCAATCTTAAAAACAAACTTTATCGATACCCCTGCCGCAAAAATATTTTTCGAATACGAAATGAGGAGAAAATCTGATAA
>JAADDR010000081.1 GCA_013153865.1 Chlorobiota bacterium
GGTTTTACCTATTTCCGGATATTTGTGTTCGACAATTGTTCCGTCAAAATCTACCGCTATTACCATAACCGATGATTTTTTTATTTGATTAAGAAGAAAAAAGCACTCTTTATAAACGAGTGCTTTTAACCTTCTTTATTAACCTAAACCTTAAAACTATGAAAACTTTAATTTTAATACTACAAATATATATTAATAAATAATTAAATACTAATCTTAAATCTTAATAAAAGTTAAAATTTCAATAAAATTTAATAATTGTAATTAATAATATTAAATATTACAACAATTCTTTACTTTTTTACAAGTTTGAACACCCGAATTTTATCGTCATAATTTATTTTTATAAAATAAATACCGTCGGCAATTCCGGAAATATTCAATTTTGTTTCTTTCGAACTCGTATTTTTATCGATATAAATTTTTCCGGATATATCCGTAAGCATAATTTTCGCATTTTTGACGTCTTTCAGTTTTATTATTACAAAATCGTTTGCCGGATTGGGAAATACATTTATTTCGGACATAATATCGTTTATGCTTCCGGTATAATTATAAGTTATCGACACTTCGTCAAAATCAGAACAATTACTGTTTGTTACCGTCCATCTGAAAATATTGTCGCCTTCGGATAATGAACTTACAAAAGTGCTCGGATCGTTTTCGTCGGCAAAATTTGCACTTCCGGAAATAAGAGTCCATAAACCGTTTCCGTTTTGCGGCATATCCGCTTCAAGATAAGTTTCGTTTTTGTTAACGATTTTATCTTGTCCGGCAAAAGCGGTAACTTCATCGTTTAAGACCGTTACTTCGTCGTATGCCGAACAATCGGAAGTCGATACTGTCCATCTGAAAATATTATTTCCTTGTGCCAGATTCGTAACTTCCGTATCCGGCGCACCGGCATCGGCAAAGTCTCCGTTTCCGGAAATTACCGACCAAATTCCGTTACTGCCTGCAGTCGGAGTTTCGGCATTTAAAGAAGTGAAATTTTCGCACAATATTCGGTCTGTTCCGGCATTTGCCGATATAAATTGATAATCTACGTTTACATAATCGCTTACCGAACAATTGGGAGCATAAACAGTCCATAAGAACAAATTATTTCCTCCGCCTATATCGGTAACTTGCGTATTATACAAAGTAGGCGATACTATATTTGCGTTTCCCGATACCAAAGACCATAATGCTCCGGTACTTCCGACAGGATAATTTCCTTCTAAAAAAGTATTGTTTTCGCAAATAATTTGGTCATCGCCGGCATACGCATTTACTCTTGTTATTAAAATATCGTCGTAATCCGTTGCTCCGTTAAGAGTAACGGACCATCTGTATCTGTTTAATCCTTCGGATATATCTTTTACCCAAGTTGCCGGGTCGTAAATGTCGGTAAAAGTTCCGGTTCCTTCAATAACAGACCAATATTGCGGAGTTCCGCCCATATCTTGTGCATTAAGTTTTAAAGAATCGGAACATATTGTTTTATCTTGCCCTGCATTTGCTTCAAAGTCAATTACCGTTATTTTAACGACATCGTAATCGGTGCAGCCGTTATAACTTACCGTCCATTGAAATTCGTTAACACCCGACATAATATCCGTAACCGCCGTACTCGGGTCGTTTATGTCGGCAATTGTTCCTCCTCCTCCGAGCAAAATCCAGTCTCCGCTTCCGCCGGAAGGCAAACTTGCCGCCATTACGGTATTTGTTACAAACTGCGGCAAAACTTGGTCTTCGCCTGCATAAGCCGTAATACTCTTGTTGTTTATGGTAACTTCGTCTCCTCCGCTGTTGCATCCGTTATTAAAAACAGTCCAACGAAAAGTATTTAATCCTTGCGCTAAGCTCGTTACTTCCGTATTATACAAGGTTTCGTCGGCAAATATTCCGTTTCCGGAAACAACCTCCCACAAACCGGTTGCACCGCCGGCAGGTTCTTGTCCGGCAAGAGTAGTATAATCTCGGCATATTGCTTGGTCGCCTCCGGCTGTTGCCGTAACGGTATTGTTTGTAATCGTTACTTCGTCGTAATTTACGCATGTGTTGTATGTTATCGTCCAACGAATAATATTATCGTTAAGACTTAAGCCCGTAATTTGTGTTGAAGGCGAAGTGTCATCCGCCAATGTGCCTCCTCCCGCCTGTATGGTCCAAACTCCGTTGCCCGGTGCCGGATTGTTGCCGTTAAGAGTTGCCCAAGGACTGCAAACAGCAAAATCATTTCCTGCATCAGCCGCTATCGAATTATTTGTTATCGTTACTTCATCGTAATCGGAACAACCGTTTTTAAAAGCCGTCCATCTGTAAACATTAACGCTTAAATCCGGTATTCCGGCAACATCCGTATTAAAGTTCGAAGGGTCGGAAAAAGTTCCGTTTCCGGAAATTATTTGCCAATATCCGTATCCGGGTGCCGGGTCGGAAGCCGTTAAAGAAGTAAACGATTCGCATATTTGCGTGTTTGAGCCCGCCGTTACGGAAAATGCATTGTTTACAACCTGCATTTCGTCGGAATCGCTGCATCCGTTTCCGCTTACCGTCCACATAAAAGTATTTATTCCGGAAGTTAAATCGGTAACTTCGGTGTTATATAAAGTAGGATTACCGATATTTCCGCTTCCGCTTGTGCGGGTCCATAATCCCGAAAGATTTCCGGATACTTGATTTCCGTTAAGAAAAGTTCTGTCTTCGCATACGTTTTGGTCGCTTCCCGCATCTGCCGACACACTGTTTCTGTTTATTTGTATTTCGTCAAAACTTTCGCATCCGCTTTTGTTTAAAGTCCATCTTATAATATTTGTTCCGAGTGATAAATTTCTTACAACGGTAGAATTATCAAGCGAATTATCGAATATTCCCGTTCCGGAAGTTGCCGACCAATATCCGTAACCGCCGCTCGGAGGCGTATTTCCGAGTATAGAGGCAAAATCGTCGCAAACATCGGACGAGCCGCTTACGCTTGCACTTGCGGGGTATAAATTGTTCGTAATCGCAATATCGTCGTAATCGGAACAAGAACCTTTCGTAACAGTCCAGCGAAAATTGTTAAATCCGGGAACCAATCCCGTTACGTTCGAATTATACAGTGCGGTATTGGTAACAATGCTTGTTCCGGCAAGAACTTCCCATTTTCCGCTTTCGCCGCTTTGCGGTTGATTTGCATTTAAAGTACTTGTTGTTCCGCAAACTATTTGGTCGGAGCCCGCATTTGCGGTAACAAAATTGTTGGTAACGGTAACATCATCATAGTTTGAACAAGTTGCAAATTGCACTGTCCAGCGATAAATGTTGTCGTTCAATCCTATATTCGTAACGTAAGTATTGTTCAGAAGAGAATTTGCAAAAATTCCGCTTCCGGAAACTACCGACCAAGATCCGCTTCCTACGGAAGGATTTACTGCCGCCATTGTTGTTTCGCCGTTGCAAGTTTCTCTGTCGGGACCTGCGTTTGCGGCGGAAGGAGTATTTTTTGTTATCGTAACATAGTCGGCATGTACGCATGCTCCGCGAGTAATTTTCCATTCAAAAGTATTTTCGCCGGTTACCATTCCGGTAACTTCGGTTGTATTTGCGTTTGCATCGGCAAATGTTCCGCTTCCTCCGGTAACGCGCCATTCTCCCGTTCCGGGCAAAGGGTCATTTGCGTTAAGAGTATAACTGTCTGTGCATGTTACATCGTCGGCACCCGCATCGGCGGTAAAATAATCGTAAGTAATTTCCACGGTATCCGCTGACGTACATCCGTTATAATCTATCGTCCATTTATATTTATTGGTTCCGGGCGATACCGAATTTACGTTTGTATTATACGCCGTTTGGTTTGCAAAAGTTCCGCTTCCGGAAACTACTGTCCATGTTCCTGTTCCGTTTGTCGGGTTATTTCCTGCCATGGATGTATAACTTTCGCAAATTATCCTGTCTGTTCCCGCATCTGCGGTCGTAGGTTTATTGCTTGTTATGATTACATTGTCGTATGCCGAGCAATTACCGAGTTTTACTGTCCACTGCAACGAGTTTGTGTTAACGCCGAGTCCGGTAACCGTTGTATTAAAATCATTGATATTTCCGAAAACGGGATTTCCGGAAGAAGCAACAACAGACCAAGTTCCCGTTCCGGGCGAAGGGTCGTTTGCCGTCAGGTTTGCAAAATCTTCGCAAGTGGTTATGTCGCTTCCGGCATTTGCGGTAACTTCGTTATTTGTTACCGTTAAAGTGTCTTTCGAAGAACAAATGCCTTTGGTTATTTTCCACTCAAACTTGTTTATTCCGGCTGCCAAACCCGTAACATCCGTTGCGTTTGTCGTAGCATCGACAATAGTTCCGCTTCCGGATACCAAAGACCAAAGACCGCTTTCGCCGCTTCCGTAAAGATTTGCGTTCAAGGTATAATAATCTTGACAAATTTCTTCGTCTGCCGCCGTATATGCTTGTGTAGGATAATTATTCGTGATAACTACGGCATCGTCGTAAGTATTTGTTCCGTCGGTAATTGTCCATTTAAGTTCGTTAAATCCTTGAATTACTTCAGTTATTTCGGTATTGTAAAGTGTTTTGTTTTGAATTGTGCAACTTCCGCTAATAACCGTCCATTCGCCCGTGTATCCCGAAGGCGGCGGATCGGCGGCTAAAGTTGTATGGTCGGTGCATATTTCCTGGTCCGGTCCTGCATCCGTTTGAGAAAAAACGGAAATATTAAATATCAATAAAAAGAAAATAAATGAAAGTAGAGTTTTTAAATTCATAGTTACAAGGTTTAACGGGAATATTGCAAATATAAGACAAAAATATTAAAAATAAGTTGCAGAAGTAATCATTATTTAAAGTCAAAACTCAACTGAAATGCTTCTGTTTCAGTTTTTACCTTGTTATCTAAATTAGCAACTGAAAGCCCGATAAGCCGTACGGAATTACCGGTAAGATTTGTTTGTTTCATCAATTCTTCGGCAATTTTCATTATTTCTTCAGTACTTTTCATCTCTGTTTTTACCGTTTTGCTTCTCGTAATTTGTTTAAAATCGGAATATTTCACCTTTAAAGTTAAAGTTTTGCCGTATGTTTCGGTTTTATTGCATCTTTCAATCAGTTTATCCGCAATTTGTTCGGTTCTGTCGTAAATTTCTTCGATATTGAAAATATCTTCCGGAAACGTGCGTTCCGCCCCTATTGATTTTCTGAGTCTGTAAGGATTAACTTTGCGTTTGTCTTCGGCTCTTGAAATATCGTAAAAATAGTTGCCCTGTTTACCGAAATGAGCGGTTAAAAATCTTCTGCTTTTTTGCTTTAAATCATATCCGTTTTTTATATGCAGTCTGTGCATTTTTTCTGCGATTACTTTCCCTATGCCGAAAAATTTTTCGACAGGAAGTTTTTCGACAAAATCTTCCGCCGTATCGGGCGTTACGGCATAAAATCCGTCGGGTTTGCAGTAATCGGAAGCAATCTTTGCCAAAAACTTATTGAACGAAACGCCTGCCGAAGCCGTAAGTCCGGTTTGTTCTTTGATTTTTTTCTTAATTTGTTTTGCTATAAGCGTTGCCGAAGGCAAATTGATTTTATTTTCGGTAACATCCAAAAAAGCTTCGTCCAAAGAAAGCGGTTCTACCAAATCGGTATATTCGAAAAAGATATTACGAATTTGATTTGAAACATCTCTATATTTTTTAAAATCGGGACGAATAAAAATAAGATAAGGACACTTTCTTAAAGCAATTTTCGAAGGCATGGCGGAACGAATACCGTATTTGCGTGCTTCATAACTTGCGGCGGCAATAACTCCCCTGTCCCCGCTGCCGCCTACGACAACCGGCTTACCGCGTAAAGCGGGATTATCTCTTTGTTCTACCGAAGCAAAGAACGCATCCATATCAATATGAATGATTTTACGTATTTCCGAAGTTCCCATTTTTTTAAAGCGGATTTTTCAAATGCCGGCATAAAAATACGATGTTTTTTAATACTTTTGCAAAAAACAGAAAAGATGACACTTACGGAACTCTCGGCAATTTCTCCGCTTGACGGCAGATACGGAAACAAAACAAAAGAACTTTCCGCTTTTTTTTCGGAATTTGCTCTGATAAAATATCGCCTGCAAGTCGAAATCGAATATTTCATTGCTTTATGCGAAATCCCTTTACCGCAACTTAAAAATATCGACAAAACAATTTTCCGGAGTATTCGGAATTTGGTATTAAATTTCTCGGAAGAAGATGCTCAAAAAGTTAAAAATATTGAAAAGATTACAAATCACGACGTTAAAGCCGTCGAATATTTTCTGAAAGAAAAATTTGACAAACTCGGATTATCGGAATACAAAGAATTTATACACTTCGGACTGACATCGCAGGATATTAACAATACGGCATTTCCGATGATGTTGCGCGATGCGGCGGAAACGGTTTATTTGCCTCTTTTGAAAAAACTTACCGAAGCACTGTTCGAACTTGCCGACAAATATAAAGACGTTCCTATGCTTGCCCGTACGCACGGACAACCGGCTTCACCCACGCGTCTCGGAAAAGAAATCGAGGTGTTTACCGAACGTCTGCGTAAGCAAATTGCTTATTTGCAAATAATTCCGTATTCTGCAAAATTCGGCGGAGCTACCGGAAATTTTAACGCTCATCATGTTGCTTATCCGGAAATTGATTGGGTGAAATTTGCAAACTCGTTCGTAAATCATGTTTTAAATCTCGACCGTTCGCAAACGACAACGCAAATAGAACATTACGACAATTTGGCGGCATTTTTCGATAACATGAAACGCATAAATACGATTTTAATCGACCTGTCGCGCGATTTCTGGACTTATATTTCGATGAATTATTTCAAACAAAAAATAAACAAAAACGAAGTCGGTTCGTCGGCAATGCCGCATAAAGTCAACCCCATAGATTTTGAAAATGCCGAAGGGAATCTCGGATTGTCAAACGCAATTTGCGAGCATTTATCGGCAAAGTTGCCCGTATCACGCCTGCAAAGAGATTTAACGGACAGCACCGTTATCCGAAATATCGGACTTCCGTTCGCTTATTCGCTGATTGCTTTTAAATCGTTGCTGAAAGGTCTCGGAAAACTCGAACTTAACGAATCTGCCGTAAAATCGGACTTGCAAAACAATTATGCCGTCGTAGCCGAAGCGATACAAACGATTTTAAGACGCGAAAACTATCCGGAACCTTACGAAGCATTAAAGCAATTAACCCGAACCGGTAACAAAATTAATGCCGAAACTATCTTGAAATTTATCGATGAGTTGGACATAAACAAGGATGTCAAAAAAGAACTGTTGAGCATTACGCCTGAAAATTATACGGGGATTTAGAGTTGAAAGGAGAAAGGAGAAAGAAAAAAGAAAAAAGTTTGTTCGGATTTTTCAGCCCTTATATTTCAAAATCGTATCATACGCTTCCTTAATTTCCTGAAATTTTTCTTCGGCTTTTCGGATAAGTTCTTCGCTTTGTCCGGCAAATTTATCCGGATGATGCTTTTTTGCCAAAGTTCTGTATGCTTTTTTAATCTGAGATACGGTTGCGGAAGGCGGAATACCCAAAATCAGATATGCTTCGTAAGGAACAAGCAAATATGATAAATTACGATTAAGTCTTCTGCCCGTTTGCCTGCGTTTAACTTCTTCTTCATCCTTCAATCCTTTTTTAAGATATATTTCTTTTATCGCCTCAAAAGTCTTTTCGGGTATCCCGAGCAAATTACTTATTTTTTTAATAAAATCATTTTCGTCTTT
>JAADDR010000143.1 GCA_013153865.1 Chlorobiota bacterium
GAAAAAATCATCATTTACGCCTGTTATCGTATTATTTTTACTCTTTTTATCCTGCAAAGGTCAAATAGAACCTGTACCGGAAGAAATAAATACCGATTTACTCACGACAAAAACACGGCATATAGTAAAAGCCGTATATGTTAACAGTACCGGATTAGAATCAAGTATTTCGGATGCTTGGCAGGAATGTTCGTTTAAATCAACATATAAATTTAATGATGATTTAACATATTTTGTTGCAGACTCTTGCTTCGAAGATACTGTTATTTATCATTGGCAATTTATTGAGAATAAAAGCAAAATAAATATTTATCGTGCCGATACCGTACAATATCTCATTTTAAAACTAAACGACGAAGAGTTGAAACTCGAACAACTTAATAACGGTACCGATTTTCGTAAAATATATATTTATCGATAGGATGTTTTTATAAATGATACTATCCCGAAAAAAACATAAAGCAAGTTTCTATTTTTCTTTAACGGCTTCGTTATAACATTTTCTGCAAAGAGGTTCGTAAATATCTTTTTCGCCCAATAAAAAACGCTTGTCGCTGTCGGATAACCTGTGGGAATACTGAGCCAAATTTCCGCATCTCATGCAAATGGCATGAACTTTCGAAACATATTCCGCAATAGCCGTAAGACCCGGAATAGGACCGAAAGGTTTTCCGGCAAAATCCATATCCAATCCCGCAACTATAACTCGTATTCCCTTATCTGCAAGTCTGTTGCAAACTTCAATCAAAATATCGCTGAAAAATTGCGCTTCGTCAATTCCTATAACCTCGTAGCCGTTTGCCAAATCCAAAATATCTTCGGCTTTCGCAACGGGAACGGATTTTATCGACTTTGCATCATGCGAAACAACTTCGTCTTCCGAATACCGGGTATCAACTTTCGGTTTAAAAATTATTATTTTTTGTTTTGCTATTTCGGCTCTTTTCATTCTTCTTATCAACTCTTCAGTCTTTCCCGAAAACATTGAGCCGGTTATAACCTCAATCCAACCTGCCGAACGAACTTTTTCTTCAAGGAACATATTTTTTCTTTGTTTTTATTTATCGGTGTAAATTTTTTTAACTTTGGACAAAAATATCAAAAAGCTTGAAGTTACGTTTTATAATACCGGTCATATTTTTATTAAGTTTTCAACAAAGCATATCGCAAAATGTTGATTATGCTCGCGAAATACTGAATACAATATGTTCGGAAGATTTTCACGGACGCGGATATGCCGCCGGAGGAGCCGACAAAACAGCCGATTTTATTTTAAAAAATTTAAAAAAAACGGGACTGAAAAGGTTCGGAAAATCGTATTTCCAACCTTTCGATGTAAGTGTAAATACGTTTAACGGAAATAATAAATTAAGCATAAACGGAAAAACTTTAATACCCGGAAAAGACTATCTCATTGCTTCATATTCCGATTCTTTAAACGGAAAATTCTCTTTAAAAGTAATTAATGCCGCACTTATCAACAAACCGGAAAAATTCAGGGCTTTTATAAACTCGGATTTGTCGGATAAAGTTATTCTTATTGATACTCTCGGATTGCATCGTAAAAATTTTAACGATGCTTATAAACTTATTGTCGAAAGAAACATACTTAAAGCAAAAGCCGTAATAAAAGTTACTTACGATGATAAACTTACGGCGTATCCTTCTAAAATTCGTAAAAAATACCCTTTAATTATTTTAAAAAGAAGCGTATTGCCTGTTAATCCGCATGAAGTAAATATAAATATCGACAGTAAGTACTTCCCTCATTTCAAAACAAAAAACATAATTGCATACATAAAAGGCAAAACCGATACAAGCATTGTTTTCTCCGCACATTACGATCATCTCGGAACAATGGGAAAAGACGTGTTTTTCCCCGGAGCAAACGATAACGGCAGCGGTGTTGCAATGCTGTTAAATCTGGCAAAATATTTCTCCGGACAAAAAAAACCGGAATACAACATCGTTTTTATGTTCTTTTCGGGCGAAGAACTCGGCTTGCTCGGTTCTTATTATTATGTGCGTCATCCGCTTTTTCCGCTTTCGAAAATTAAATTTATGATAAATCTTGATATGGTAGGAAGCGGAGACAAAGGAATAAAAGTGGTAAACGGAAGCGTTTTCAGGCAAGAGTTCGATACATTGACCGCAATTAACGAAAAAAACAATTATTTGCCCGCCGTAAAAATAAGAGGAAAAGCCGCAAACAGCGACCATTATTTCTTTTTCGAAAAAGGTGTTCCGGTTTTCTTTATTTACACCCTCGGAAATTACAAAGAATACCACAATATTTTCGATACCCCGGAAAATTTGCCTTTAAACAAATTCGAAGAACTAATGCACCTTCTAATTGATTTTGTTAATTATTTGCAAAATGATAAAAAACTTGATACTCAGGAATCGGACTTACAGGCGGTTCAAAGAAACAATTAAAATACCTCTTTCCGATTTAAAAGATTTGGTTGATTCGGCAAGACTGACACCCTCGCCGCGCAACAGGCAGGCACTTAAATTTTTTATTTCGAATACAAAAGAACAAAACGAAAAAATATTTAAAACATTAAGCTGGGCGGGAGCATTACCCGATTGGAACGGTCCCGCCGAAGGCGAAAAACCCTCGGCATACATAATTATTCTCGGCGATAATTCAATCCTTCCGAAAGTCGAAAATGCTTATCACGATGTTGCAAGCGGCTTTGCGGCACAATCGATTTTGCTCGGTGCGGTCGAAAAAGGATACGGAGGATGCACCGTTGCCGCCGTAAAAAGAAACATTCTGCGAAAAGAACTTAACATTCCCGAATATTTCGACATATTGCTCGTTTTGGCGCTCGGAGTTCCCGACGAAAAAATAATTCTCGAAAAAATGCCCGAAAACGGAAATTATGATTATTGGAGAGATGAAAAAGGAATACACCATGTTCCGAAAAGGTCTTTAAACGAAATTATTATCGATAAATTTGAAATAAACACTTAGTTTTGCGATTTTAAACATTAAAAGATTTCAATGGATAAAAAAAACATAGCCGTATTGGCAGGCGGTAATTCCTCCGAATATTTTATTTCGCTGAAATCGGCGGAAACTGTTGCCGGTGCGATAAACAAAGAAAAATACAATGTTTTTACGGTGCAAATAAAAGGCAACGAATGGACTTTAATCAACGATTTGAATTGCGGACTGATTATTCATAAAAACGATTTCAGCTTTACGGACAAAGGTCAGAAAGAAAAATTCGATTTGGTTATTTCGGCAATTCACGGAACTCCCGGCGAAGACGGTTTATTGCAGGCATATTTCGATATGCTCGGAATACCTTATGTCGGCAGCGGAGTTTTGGCATCTTCGCTTACCTTTAATAAATTCTACTGCAATACGTTTCTGCGAAACTTCAATATCGTAAATATTGCAAAATCCGTTCTCGTCAGAAAAAATCAAAATATAAATACCGAAGAAATAATATCCGAAACAGGATTGCCTTGTTTCGTAAAACCGAATGCCGGCGGTTCGAGTTTCGGCGTAAGCAAAGTAAAAAACGAAAAAGAATTGATGCCGGCAATAAAAACCGCTTTCGAAGAAAGCGACGAAGTTATAATCGAAGAATTTATCGACGGAAAAGAAATACAATGCGGTATTTTTAAAACAAAAGAAAAAGAATACAAACTTCCTTTGGTGGAAATTATTCCGGAAACGGAATTTTTCGACTACAAAGCAAAATACGAAAATTTATCGCAAGAAATAATCCCGGCAAGAATATCCGGCGAACTTACGGCAAAATGTCAAAAAATAACTTCCGAACTTTACAATGCTCTTAACTGCAAAGGCATTGTTCGTATGGATTTTATCCTTAAAGACGGCGAATATTGGTTTTTGGAAGCAAACACCGTTCCGGGTATGACGGCGGAAAGTCTTGTACCGCAGATGATAAAAAAAGCGGGAATGTCGCTCGAAAAAGTTTTTGATATTTTAATTGAAGATGCTTTAACGTTTTAAAATACAATAAAATATCGAAATAATTCTAATTGTTAACTTTAAGGTTTTTATAAAATAAGAAAAATGGATTTGCAAACATTATATAAAAAAGCATTAAATCTTGAATTTTTGTCTGTTGAAGAAGGTCTTTTTTTGTATGAAAACGCTCCCGCGGCGGATTTAATGTTTATCGGAAACGAAATAAGAAAAAAAAATCAACCCGAAGAAAACAGGAATAAAGTAGGTTGGATAATAGACCGAAACGTAAATATAACCAATGTATGCATAGCTCAATGCGAGTTTTGTAATTTTTACAGAAAACCCGGAGCTTCCGATGCCTATATTACGACTCTCGAAGAATACGACGAAAAAATAAAAGAACTGAAAAAACTCGGAGGAAATCAATTATTGCTGCAAGGCGGATTACACCCCAAGTTGGGTTTAGATTGGTATAAAAAACTGTTTTCCGACCTTAAAAATATGCACCCCGACATAAAACTGCATGCTTTAGGCCCTGCCGAAATTCATCATATTGCTCGCATCTCAAAAACAACATACAAAGATGTTTTGGAACAACTTATTGAAGCCGGTCTCGACAGTCTGCCCGGTGCGGGTGCCGAAATTCTTGTTGACAGAGTAAGAAAAACGGTTTCGCGAGGAAAATGCACGGCACAACAATGGCTCGACGTAATGCGCGAAGCTCATAAATTAAACATCGTTACTTCCGCCACAATGATGTTCGGACATATAGAAACCCGTCGCGAAAGAATGGAACATTTCGTGAAATTAAGAGAAGTGCAAGCCGAAAAACCCGATTATTCCGAAGGTTTTACAACCTTTATTCCATGGCCTTTTCAAGACGAAGGCACCGAACTTAACAAAAAAAACGGCGTAAAAAATACCGTTACTACCGACGAATATCTCAGAACTTTCGCTATGGCGAGAATTATGATGCCCAATATTAAAAATATGCAGGCATCGTGGCTTACAACGGGTAAAACTGCCGGACAAATAACCCTGCACGGCGGAGCCAACGACTTCGGTTCGGTTATGATTGAAGAAAATGTGGTTTCGGTTGCAGGTGCCGACCACAGTCTTAACGCAAAAGAAATTCAAGAAGCAATTAAAGAAGCCGGATTTATACCCGCATACAGAAATCAGGCTTACGAATATTCGGAATAATTGATTTTTACCCGTTATTATTTATGAAAAATAACGACCTGAAATATAAAATCGCAATAGGGCAAATTCCCGGACTGGGTTCCGTAAATACCAAAAATCTGATTTCTTATTGCGGAGGAGTAAGCGAAGTTTTTAAAGCCGACAAAAAAAAATTGCTTAAAATTCCCGGTATAGGAAAAATAACCGCCGAAAGCATAATTAAAAACAAACATCTTATCGAAGAAGCCGAAAAAGAACTCGAATTTACGGAAAAAAACAATATTAAAACCCGTTTTTATCTTGACGAAAATTACCCGTTTTTACTTAAACAATGTTCCGATGCTCCCGTTGTCTTTTTCGAAAAAGGAAATATAAACTTTAACGGCAGAAAAGCAATAAGCGTGGTAGGAACTCGCAAAGCCACAAAATACGGAAAAGATATTTGCGAAAATCTAATAAAAGAACTTGCCGAACTCGGTCATAACCCGGTAATAGTAAGCGGATTGGCTTTCGGGATAGATGTTTGCGCACATAAAGCCGCTTTAAAATACGGGCTTGATACCGTTGCGGTTCTCGGACACGGTTTAAACAAAATATATCCGCGACAGCACGAAAGAATTGCCTCCGAGATTACGAAAAAAGGTGCAATAATTTCCGAATTTACGACATTCTCTAAATTCGACAGACAAAATTTCTTGCAAAGAAACAGAATTATTGCCGGACTTTCGGAAGCGACCGTAGTGATAGAATCTGCCGAAAAAGGCGGTGCTTTGGTAACTGCCGATATTGCAAACTCGTATAACAGAGACGTTTTTGCCGTTCCGGGTCGCCTCGAAGATAAATATTCCGAAGGAACCAACAAACTCATAAAAACCCATAAAGCTTTTTTGTTGCAATCGGCAAAAGATGTCGAATATATACTGAATTGGGAAGAAAAAACGGAAATAAGACAACAACAATTGTTTACGGAACTTTCGGAAGACGAAAAAACAATAGCAAAAATTTTATCCGAAAACGGAAAACAAATGATTGATTTTATTTGCAAAAAATCCGGATTTAATTCGGCAAAAGCATCTGCCGTTTTGCTTGAAATGGAATTTAAAAATATAGTAAGAAATTTACCCGGTAAAATTTTTGAACTTTCGGGAAACGTAAATATCGAATAAAAATGAAACTTTCCGCCGTAATTATTACATATAACGAAGAAAAAAATATAGAACGTTGCTTAAAATCGCTTAAAGACGTTGCCGACGAAATTGTTGTTCTGGATTCGTTCTCTGCCGATAAAACAGAAGAAATATGCAAAAAATACGATGTGAAATTTTTCCGGCATAAATTTGACGGATATACTGAACAAAAAAACAAAGCTGTTGATCTAGCCGAAAACGATTTTGTAATATCTCTCGATGCCGACGAAGCCCTTTCCGAAGAATTGAAAAATTCAATAAAAAAATTAAAAGAAAATCCCGGATACGATGCTTATAAATTCAACCGCCTTAATATTTATTGCGGAAAATCCGTAAAACACACATCTTGGTATCCGGACAGAAAAATAAGACTTTGGAATAAAAATAAAGGAAAATGGGAAGGAGATAAAATTCATGAAACGGTAAAAGTTAAACAAGCGGCAAAAACAGGCTTTTTAAAAGGTGATTTATTGCATTATTCTTATAATTCGATAGAAGAACACATTGCTCAAACAAATAAATTCACGACAATATCGGCAAAAGAATTATTTGAACAAGGAAAAAAATCAAGCATTTCGATTATTATCATTAAAACAATCGGGAGTTTCGCAAAAGAATTTTTGTTTAAATTTGCTTTTCTCGACGGATTCTACGGTATTGTCGTCGGCGGAATAAATACATTTTCGGTTTTCCTGAAATATTCAAAATTAAAAGCATTAATCGATAAATCCGGTAAATGAAGAAAGTTCTGATTGATTTGGACAGATTAAAAAATATTAATACCGGCTTGGGGCAGGTATCTTTATCCTTCGGGAAAAAAATATCCGAATTAAACGATAAAGACATTGAATTTACATTTTTGGTTCCGGATAAATTTGCCGGATATTTCGGCAATAATGTAAAATACGAAAAAGTATCTCTCAAAAGACGTTATTTTCCGTCGCTTTGCAAAAAATACGATTTGTGGCACGCACTTCATCAAGATTCTGCATATTTCCCGTCCGGTAAAACCACACCTTATATATTAACCGTTCACGATTTGAATTTTTTATACGAAAAATCGGAAAAAAAAGCAAAAAAACGATTAAAACGTCTGCAAAAAAAAATTGACCGGGCAACGCACATAACCGTTATTTCGAATTTTACGAAAAATGAAGTTCTTAAAAATCTTAACGTTAAGAATAAAGATGTGCAAATAATATACAACGGCGTGGAAATATCCGAATATCCGCGTGCCGAAAAACCGGCATACGTTCCCGACGGAAAACTTCTTTTTTCGATAGGTGTTATAAAAGAAAAGAAAAATACCGCCGTTTTAATTCCTTTTATA
>JAADDR010000132.1 GCA_013153865.1 Chlorobiota bacterium
ATATATCATTTTATTAATTGCCTCGTTATATTCCCCGGCCGGAGCATATGCACAACTAGACTCGGTTACGGCACAATGTAACTCGTTACTTACCGAAAAATTTATTTCCGACGGACAACAATACTTGAGCTTAGTTTCGGGAGACCAAAAAGCCGAATTCCCGGCAGTATTCTACGGAGGAAACACCTACAAAATAATAGCATGCGGAGGAAACTCAAATAAAGACATAATATTTACCGTTTACGACAGATACAGAAACATACTGTTTACAAACAAAGATTACGATAACACAAATTACTGGAATTTTCAATTCGAATCAACCGTAGAGTGTTTTATTGAAGCCGAATTTGCTCCCGGAGGAAGCAAATCAGGATTTGTGCTTATATTAATCGGGTTAGAAAAATGAGCGAAAACATCCTAAAAGCGTTAATGCAATTATTTGCCATTATTGCTCGTCCGGACAGCGACGAAAGCACAAGAAGACCGCTTGTAAAACTTTTTCTTAACCAACAACTGAACAAAGAACTCGTCTCAAAATATCTTATTATATTCGATAACTATTACCACGAACATCAAAAAAAATCCGAAAAAAAACGCGCCAAAAGAATAGCATCTTCTTCCGTAAGAGTACTTACAATTTGCACGCTTATTAACAAAGAACTTACACTTAAACAAAAAATAATAGTACTCGTAAGACTGCTGGAATTTATAAACTCCGAAGGAAAAGCCACAGAACAGGAATACGAATTCGTCAAAACGGTTGCCGAAACATTTTACATACCCGACGACGAATACCAAAGACTCAAAATATTTGTACTTAACAAAAAAGGACAAATTCCGGATTTCGAAAACATACTTGTAATACACAACAAAAAACCGGAAGACAAAAAAGTAAAATACCTTTACACAAAAGCACTCGACGAACCTATACTCGTATATTTCAGCGAAATATCAAATATGTATATTTTCGAGTATTACGGCTCTAAAGAATTATTCCTTAACGGACAATTAATACTGAAAGACAGAGTTTACGCACTGTCTTCGGGCTCGGCAATTCGCGATGCAAAAAGACATCCGATATACTTCAGCGATATAGTAAAAGCATTTCGCAAAGAATCCGAAAAAATAAAACTGCTTTTCGAAGTAAAAAACCTTACATACAAATTTAAAAGCGGAAAAACCGCACTCCATAAAACCGACTTTACAGAAACAAACGGCAAACTCGTAGGAATAATGGGAGCAAGCGGCTCCGGAAAATCAACACTGCTGAATATCCTTAACGGAAACTATACGCCCGCAACGGGAGAAGTACTTATTAACGGTTTCGACGTTAACAAAGACAAAGAAGCTCTTGAAGGTATTATCGGGTTTGTATCTCAAGACGACCTGCTTATGGAAGACCTTACGGTTTTCCAAAACCTTTACTACAATGCGGAATTATGCTTCGGTGAACTTTCTAAAAAACAAATTCTGAAAAAAGTAGTAAAAGTCCTTAAAAATCTCGGACTCTACGAAATAAGAAACATGAAAGTCGGAAGCCCGCTTAACAAAAAAATTAGCGGAGGGCAAAGAAAACGTCTTAACATAGCTTTAGAACTTATTCGAGAACCGGCAATACTATTTCTCGACGAACCCACTTCCGGACTGTCTTCCAGAGATTCCGAAAATATTCTTGACCTTTTAAAAGACATAACACTTAAAGGTAAACTCATATTTGTCGTTATACACCAACCGTCTTCCGATATTTTTAAAATGTTCGACAGACTTATCATACTCGACCAAGGCGGATACATAGTATATAACGACGACCCGGTGGACTCCCTCGTTTACTTTAAATCAAGAATTAAACAAGCAGACTGGAGCGAAAGCGAATGCCCCACATGCGGTAACGTAAACGCAGAACAAATTTTCGACATTCTGGAATTGCAAATACTCGACGAATACGGAAACCTTACTTCAACAAGAAAATACAAACCCAGAGAATGGTATTCTTATTACAGAGAAAACCGAAAAAATAAAATACCCGAAGACGCACCCCCTAAAGAAGAAGTTTTTAAAGTCCTTCCGGAAATAAAATTTAAAGTCCCCGGTAAATTCAAACAATTTAGAATTTTTACGCGTCGCGACGTAAAATCTAAACTTGCCAACGTGCAATATATGATTTTAAACCTGCTCGAAGCACCTGTTCTGGCATATCTGCTGTCGGTTATAATAAAATACCTGAACATATCGGACGAAAATACCGTAGGATACAGTTTCAGCGAAAACGACAACATCCCGGTATTCATTTTTATGGCCGTTATTATAGCACTTTTTACCGGCATGACCATGAGTGCCGACGAAATAATTAAAGACCGTAAAATACGCACGCGGGAATCTTTCCTTAACCTGAGCAGGCACAGTTACCTGCTGTCTAAAATATTTATACTTTTCGTACTTGCGGCATATCAAGCCTTTGCTTTCACACTTATAGGAAACTATGTATTGCAAATAAAATCCATGTATTGGGAATACTGGCTCATACTGTTCTCCACATGGGCTTTTTCGATAATGATGGGGTTAAATATATCGGACGGATTTAAAACATCGGTTACAATATATATCATAATTCCGTTTTTAATAATTCCGCAAATTATCCTGAGCGGCATTATAGTAAGATACGAAAAACTGAATCCCGCAATAACCAATCCCGGCACGGTTCCGTGGTTCGGCGAAATAATTACCGCAAGATGGGCTTACGAAGCTCTCGCAACATATCAGTTTGTTCACAATAAATACGAAGAACCGATTTATAAATGGGAAAGAATAAAACATCAGGCAAACTTTAAAAAAGACATGCTTATAAGCAACCTGAAAAATAAAATCAATTTTTACGAAAGACATAAAAACGAACTTTCCAAAGAAGAAAAAATAATTAAAAACTTTACGGTAATCAGAAACGAACTCGCAAAAGAACTTAAAAAAAACAAAGACGTAAAAACCGATTTAAACATCTCGCATTTATATATCGACAAAATTAAAAAAGACGACGTAATAAAACTTAAAACATACCTTAACAACCTGAAACAATACTATATAGACCGTTACAAATTAGCCGAGCAAAAAGAAGACGAATACGTATCCGAACAAACAAAAACACCCGAACTTAACGAAAAATACGTCCGCCTTAAAAGAGACTACCATAACGAAGCTCTCGAAGAAATCGTTACAAACAAAAACGAACTTAAAAAAATTCTCGAATACAACGGTCATCTTTATCAAAAAACAGATATGATTTACAAATATCCCGACAAAATAATAGAAGCACATTTTTATGCCCCGAAGAAAAAACTCTTTGACGGAAAATATTACCCGACATACTGGGTAAACCTTGCGGTAATTTGGATTTATACCGTTATACTTTACTTTACGCTTTATTTCAGTATTATAAAAAAATCATTTCTGTTTTTCGAAAACCTCAGTTACAAACTGAAAGAAAAAAACGAACAAAACTTCTAAAAAATTAAAAAAATGCCGGCTGTAAAAATTATTATAATAAACGGTCCTAACCTGAACCTGCTCGGAATAAGAGAAAAAGAAATATACGGAACAACATCTTTCAAAAAATATTTCGAATACCTTACAAACAAATTTCCCGATGCCGAACTCACTTGTTACCAATCAAACAGCGAGGGCGACATAATAAACAAACTGCACGAAACAGGATTCTCTTACGACGGAATAATACTTAATGCGGCGGCATATACACATACATCACTTGCCTTGGCGGATGCCGTTACGGCAATAAACACCCCCGTAGTAGAAGTTCATATCTCTAATATCTTTGCAAGAGAAACATTAAGACATAAATCCCTTACGGCACCTTTCTGCAAAGGACTTATTGCCGGTTTCGGACTTAAATCATACGAACTTGCAATAAAAAGTTTTCTGCCGTAAAAACAAAACACCTCAAAAAATAAATTAACTCCGGTTGCCTAATTACCGAAAAATATTGATTTATAACTTATTTTAGCGTATATTTGTTTATATCGAGACGACTAAAAAAATGGAAATCCCTTTTATAAAAAACGACCCCTTTCTAAAACCTTTCGAACAGGTTATAAAAAATCGTCTGCATTACATAAAAACAAAAGAAAAAGAACTTACCGGAGGCAAAAAACTATCTGACTTTGCCTTAGCCCGTAATTATTTCGGCTTACACAAAATACCCGGCGGAAGAATATACAGAGATAAACTGCCCGGAGCATCGGAAGTTTACCTGACAGGAGATTTCTCCGGATGGAAACCTCTCAAAAAATACCGCCTTAAAAAAGACGACGAAGGAAACCTTTTTTTGAAAATACCGTTATCATTATTAAAACACAAAGATTTATACAGACTGTATGTGCGATGGGAAGGCGGCGAAGGAGACCGTATCCCCGCATATGCCGAAAGAGTGGTGCAAGATGCCGACACCGGAATTTTTAACGCACAAGTTTGGGACCCTCCCGAACCTTACAAATTCAAACACAAATCACCTCCAAAAAAAGATGACATATTCATATACGAAGCTCATCCCGGAATGGCATCCGAAGAAGAAAAAATATCTTCCTTTAAAGAATTTACTGAAAACGTATTACCCGAAATTCGTTCGCTCGGATACGATACTCTGCAACTTATGGCGGTGCAGGAACACCCCTGGTATGCATCTTTCGGATACCACGTATCTAACTTCTTTGCCGTATCTTCGCGTTTCGGAACCCCCGACGACCTTAAAGAACTTATCGATACGGCTCACTCGTTCGGCATTAGAGTTATTATGGATTTAGTGCATTCGCATGCCGTTAAAAACGAAGTTGAAGGACTGTCGAAATACGACGGAACGGAATACTTGTTCTTCCATGCCGGAAGCAGAGGTTATCACCCCGCTTGGGATTCAAGATGCTTCGATTACGGAAAAGATTACGTTATGCATTTTTTACTCTCTAACTGCAAATTTTGGCTCGAAGAATATAAATTCGACGGATTTCGTTTCGACGGAGTTACAAGCATGATATACCTTAACCACGGACTTAATACCGATTTTAACTCTTACGAAGACTATTTTAACGACAATATAGACCTTGATGCCTTAACATATCTTTATGCGGCTAATAAATTAATTCACGAAATAAACCCGGATGCGGTTACTATTGCGGAAGAAGTCAGCGGAATGCCCGGAACGGCAAGCCCCGTTACCGACGGAGGCTTAGGTTTCGATTTTCGGCTGGCTATGGGAATACCCGATTTCTGGATTCGAACGATTAAAGAACAAAAAGACGAAAATTGGCATGTGGGAAACATATTTTACAGACTTACCGACAAAAGAAAAGACGAAAAAAATATTAACTATTCCGAATCGCACGACCAGGCAATAGTAGGCGATAAAACTCTTATTTTTCGCCTTGCCGATGCCGACATGTATTACTTTATGAGTATAGCAAACATGAATATTATTACCGAAAGAGCCGTAGCATTGCATAAAATAATACTTATGCTTACGGCGGCAACCGCACAAACAGGTTACCTTAACTTTATGGGAAACGAATTCGGGCACCCTGAATGGATAGATTTTCCGCGCGAAGGAAACAATTATTCGTATCGCTATGCACGAAGACAATGGAGTCTTGCACGAAACAAAAACCTTGCCTATTATTACCTGAAAGCATTTAATTCGGAAGTAATACACCTGCTTAAATGCAAACGTGTTCTTATTTCCGATATAAATTTAATCTCCGAAAAACCCTATGATCAAGTTCTGATCTTCGGGCGCGATAAATTTATTTTCGTTTTTAACTTAAATCCTTTTACATCGTTTACCGATTACGGCTTCGAAACAGAAAAAGGAGAATATAAAATAATACTTAATTCGGATGACGAAACTTTTCTCGGAAAAGGCAGAGTAGATACCGAAATGATATATAAAACAACAGATGCAAAAGGAAAAAGTTTTCTTAAACTTTATATCCCTTCAAGAACATGTTTTGTTTTACGAAAACAATAATCTTATTTTAAAAGATAAGCAAGAGTATAAGCAATATCTTCGGCAACGGCTTCAAGAAACTTAATGTCGTTTTCGTCGAAAGTTCCGGAAGATGCCAACTCTATTACTCCGTAAACCTTATCTCCGACATATATCGGCGAAAGCAATAAACTTCGAGGTTTCGAATAACCGAAACCCGATACTATTTTTATGTAATCTTCGTCGGGACGGTCGATGTAAATCGAAGATTTATCCGCTGCGCATGTGCCTACCAAACCCTCTCCCTGTTTTATTTCTTTATTGATGATTTTTTTCTCGTTATAAGCATATGCGGCTTTTAATACCAACATCTCCGGATTATTCTTGTCTATTATGTAAATACCGCCTATATCGGCATTAAGAAAGCGAACAAGTTCCGTAAGCAGTTTAAATGTCATTTCGTCAATATCCCCGAAATGACGGCGAATTATTTTTCCGAACCTTACAATACCGTCTTTATGTCTGTCGGTAACGGCTCTTTTTTCGTCTTCGGATTTTTTAATTTCTTTTTCCTTTTCGATATATTCTTTAAGACTTACCAAAGCATGCCCCAGATTATCGCCGGAGGCAATCGTAATTTCGGATTTACCGTCTTTTAAGTTTTTTGCAAACAAAGCTTTTGCCTCTGTATCTTTTTTTATGCTTTTTATAATTTCGAATATTTCTTCAAATTCGTTTTTAATTGCTTTGTTTGCAAATGCTTCCGGAAGCAGAGCCGCAGATTCCGAACGTATCTTTGCAAGATTTGTTTTTAAATATTTAAAAATCATGAATACTGCCGCTGTCGCAAGTATAATATAAAAAAATGCCGACAAAACGAAATTACGTTTGTTTATACTCACGGACTCGGCTTCTTCGGATAAATTTAATGCCCTTATTTTTATAATATTTTCGGATATTTTGTTCGTAATATTTACTAAATTATCATATATCCCGATATAATTTTCCGTTCCGTTTATTTTTTGTATCTTAAAAACCGTTAAAACCGAGTTAAACCAATCTTCCGTATTATTCAATACTATTTGTTTTACCGAAGCATTTTCGAAAACGGAATTTTCTGCCTTCAAACGATTTGTGAAAACATCTTTTGCTTTTAAAAATGCACTTTCGATTTTCGGATTTCCGTTTTGCAGAAGTTCGTTCTTCAATCCTTTCAGTTTTATAAAATCCGCATAAATCGACGGATATTCGGCTAATATTTTATCGTTTTTTGCTTCAGATTCTTTTATGCGAAGCATATACCCGTTTTCCGAATTGCCGGCGGCATAAATATTTTCTTTAAGTATCTTAAAATCAGATTCGAATTCTTTTATAAAATCAATATTCTCGTTAATAAGATTCGATACCTCAAAAGTTGCCGACGAATATTTTTGCAATAAATCATTAA
>JAADDR010000131.1 GCA_013153865.1 Chlorobiota bacterium
TACCGACGAAGGCAAAGGATTTAATTGGAAATCCGTCCCCGACCCTACAGATCAGGAACACATACTTGAATTAAACGGCAGAGGAATATTTATCAGCAAATTTCTGTTCGACAAACTCGAATATACAGGAAAAGGAAATATCGTTACCGCAACAAAATACATATCAAAAAAATAAAAACAAATAAAACAAACTCTAAATGTTCTAAAACATAACAATATATTCCCTTGTAATACAAATTATTGTATTACAGCACATTAATACTAAATACGACTAAACCGAATTGCTTTTCGCCTGTTTTTTCCTGTTAAAATGTGTTAAATGTTCATAATAAAAAAATATAAAATATCTTTTTACGTTAAAAAAGCATATCAAATTATTTAATAACTGTAAAACACATTATATGAAAAAACTTTCTACCTTTTACTTTTCTGTTACATCAAAGAGAAAAACGCAAACTTTAATTTCATATTCAAACAAAAAGTCACAAAAATCGATTTCCGGTTTACTTGCATTTTCTTTCAGAAGACTATCAAAAAGTCCGAGTCGGTCAACTGTCGAAAAAATTTTAAAATTTGCAAAATAAACAACGCTTAACGTAACAGAATCAAGAAAGCCGCACAAAAGCGGCTTTTTTTATATCAAGCAAAATATTAATTTTGCACACTTAGTATATAACGACACACAATTCCGACTCGCATGAACAAAAAAAATAAACTCAAGAAAATAACGATTACATTACTTATACTGCTCAGTATTCCGGCAATTCAAAGTCTTACCCTAAAAAAATGTTCAAAACCGGCACACTTCAAAAAACAAAACAATTATAACTTCAAATGGGCAGACTCGGTTTTTAACACCATGACTCCCGACGAACGCCTCGGACAACTTTTTATGATTGCCGCATATCCCGAAAAAGGCGACGCAGACAAACAAAAAGTCGAAAAACTCATAAAAAGATACAAACCGGGCGGTTTAATATTCTTTCAAGGAACACCCGAAAAACAAGCAAAACTTACAAACTACTACCAAGCAATATCCGAAACTCCGCTAATGATTGCGGGCGACTACGAATGGGGACTGCACATGCGACTCCGCAATACCGTCAACTACCCGCGACAAATGATGCTCGGAGCAATAAGAAACAATATGCTTATAAACGAATTCGGACAAGAAATTGCCCGGCAATGCAAACGCATCGGTATTAACATAAACTTCGCCCCGGTTATCGACATAAACAACAACCCCGCAAATCCGGTAATAAACAGCCGCTCTTTCGGAGAACAAAAAGAAAACGTTGCCGAAAAAGGAACGGCATACATGATAGGAATGCAAAGCAACCGCATACTTGCAACAGGAAAACATTTTCCCGGACACGGCGACACAAACACAGACTCTCACAAAGACCTTCCGGTTATAAAACACTCGCAAAAACGTCTTGACACTCTCGAATTATATCCGTTTAAACAACTTATTCATAACGGACTCGGAGCAATTATGATTGCACACCTGAACATACCGGCTCTCGACTCGTCCGAAAACTCAGTATCATCACTCTCAAAACCCGTAGTTACGGATTTACTGAAAAACAAACTCAATTTCAAAGGTCTTATTTTTACCGATGCACTCGGAATGCACGGAGTTACAAAATATTACGCTCCCGGAGAAACCGAAGTTGCGGCATTAAAAGCCGGTGTTGACATATTGCTTATGCCCGAAAATCTGCCTCTTGCATTCACAAAAATAAAAGAAGCCCTAAAAAAAGGAGAAATAACACAACAAGAAATAGATATGCGATGCAAAAAAATACTCATCGCAAAACAATGGATGAAATTAAATAAATTCAAACCTGTTGACACAAAACACATTTACGAAGACTTAAATTCCGATTACGCAAAACTTCTAAACAGAAAACTTACCGAAGCGGCATTAACGCTTGCCGTAAACAAAAATCACATAATACCGCTTAAAAATCTCGACACCGAAACTACGGCTTCCGTTTCCGTAGGAAACGGAAAAATAAACAACTTTCAAAAACGTTTACTGCAATACGATAACATAATAAACTATACACTAAACAAAAATGCCGACATTAAAAATTTCAACACAAAAATAAATCAACTCAAAAAATACGACAGAGTTATAATAAGCATACATCAAACAAACAGACGACCGCCGTATTTCGGACTTAACACAAATACAATCAATTTCATAAACGAATTATCCGAAAAAACCAAAGTAATATTAGTATTGTTCGGCAACCCTTACGCCTTAATAAACCTTAAAAATCCCGAAAATCTGCAAGCCGTTCTCGTATCATACAACGACAGAAAAATAACGCGCGATTTATCGGCACAACTGCTTTTCGGAGGAATTACCGCACAAGGCAAACTTCCCGTCTCGGCAGGAAAATATTTCCCCGCCGGAAGCGGAAAAATAATAATGAAAACAAGACTTAAATACTCCGTTCCGGAAGAACTAAACATAAATAAAGACACACTAAAAAAAATAGACTCCGTAATACTCGATGCAATAAAACAAAAAGCAACACCCGGAGCAGTCATAACAGGAATAAAAAACGGAACCGTATTTTACAGAAAATCATTCGGTTATCACACATACAACAAAAAACGCAAAACCGAAATAAACGATATATTCGATTTAGCTTCGGTAACAAAAATTGCCGCAACACTGCCGATTATAATGAAACTTTACGAAGAAAAAAAACTCGACATAAATGCCGAACTCTCAAAATATATGCCCGAACTTAAAGGCACAAACAAAGAACACCTTATAATAAAAGACATACTCGCACATCAGGCACGACTGAAACCTTGGATACCTTTTTATCTCGACACTTATGCCGACGAAGAACACACAAAACCGAATCCGGATATCTATTCAACAATAAAAACCGATAAATATTCGGTGCAAGTAGCGGAAAACTTTTACATTATAAAATCATACATCGATACTATTTACAAAAAAATATATGAATCGGAACTTCGCAAAAGAAAAAAATATAAATACAGCGATTTAGGGTTTATTCTTTTTCATAAAATGATTGAAGAACAAACCGGTTTAAAACAAGAAATATACGACGACAAATATTTTTACGCCAAACTCGGAGCAAACACTCTCGGATATTTACCTCTCAAAAAATTCAAAAAATACGAAATCGTTCCTGCCGAAAACGACAACTTTTTCAGACACCAAATTGTACAAGGTTATGTTCACGACTATGCCGCCGCAATGATGGGAGGCGTAAGCGGACATGCGGGATTATTCTCAAATGCCGACGACATCGCAAAAATGATGCAAATGTATCTTAACAACGGAAAATACGGAGGCATAAGATATTTTAAACCCTCAACACTAAAACTCTTTACCGCAAAAGCATTCCCCGGAAACAGAAGAGCACTCGGATTCGACAAAGTAATGCGACCCGAAGGCGGACCGGCTTCTCAACTCGCTTCCGACAAAAGTTTCGGGCATTCCGGGTTTACCGGAATACTCGTTTGGGCTGACCCCGAATACGACTTTGTTTATATATTCCTGTCAAACAGAACTTTCCCGACAAGCGAAAACAAAAAACTGATAAAAATGGACGTGAGAACAAAAATTCAAGACTATTTTTACAAATCATTTCCCGAATTTGACAATTCTTTGTCCGATAAAAAATCCCCGAACAAACATTTAAAATAAAATATGAACAAAAACATCAAAGCATTTATACTTGCCGCAGGTCTCGGCACGCGGCTTAAACCTCTTACCGACGACAAGCCCAAAGCTCTCGTTAAACTGAACGGCAAACCCATGCTCGAACACGTTATACAAAACCTTAAAAAAGCCGGTATTAATAACTTCGTTATTAACGTTCATCATTTCGCCGATAAAATCGAAACATTTTTAAAAGAAAAAAACTTTTTCGATTGCGACATTAAAATATCCGACGAAAGAGCAAAACTCCTCGACACGGGCGGAGCATTGCTTCATGCCGAAAAACTTTTATCGGATTGCGATAATTTTATAATTCATAATACGGATATTCTATCGGACATAAACATAAACAAACTCGTTAAACATCATAAAAAAAACAATGCTCTCGCGACACTTGCCGTTCACAAAAAAAAATCTTCCAGAAAATTAGGTTTTAACAAAGATAAAGAACTATGCATCTGGAAAAATTTTAATACCGGCGAAACCAAAACCGCAAAAAAAGAATGTAAAGACCCGGAATTTTATGCTTTTACGGGAATACACATACTTAACAAAACCGTTTTTAACAACATAACCGAAAAAGGCAAATTTTCCGTTATTGATTTATACTTGCGACTCGCCGCCGAACACAAAATAAAAGCATTTGAAGCAAAATATAACTACTGGTTTGACCTCGGCAAACCCGAAACTCTTAAAGAAGCCGAATCCTATATAAAAAACATGCAACTATAATATAATTTCTTAATCTTGCTAAAAAGCAAAAACTTAATATAAAATGAAAAAAATCAGATACCTTATTATTCTAACGGCATTATTCGGTTATACTTTATCTTTTTCGCAAAAAATAAAAATATCCGAAAACTTACAAAAAAAAATAAAATACGAACAAACCGAAAACACTTATAATATTTGGATATTCTTTACCGACAAAGGAAACAACATAAAAACAAAACTTGCAACGGCAGAAAACAACCTGCCCGAACATGCCGTCGAAAGACGAAAAAAATTAATGAAAAACAAAACTTCCGTTGCCACATTTTACGATATACCCGTAAAACAAGAATACCTTAACGAAATATCCGGAAAAATAACAAAGTTGAGACACAAATCAAACTGGCTTAATGCAATATCTGCGGAAGCAACAGAAAAACAAATAAACGAAATAGCAAAACTCGATTTCGTTAAAAAAATCGACATGGTAAGAACCGCAAAAATAAACCGCAAAAACACCGGATTTAACTTTGCGTCGGCATACACTAATTACACATTCCCGAAAGCATCAAAATATAATCTCGATTACGGAAGTTCTTTAAATCAAAACGAACAAATTAACGTTACCGCCGCACACGATATGGGATACAACGGCGAAGGAATTATAATATGCATGATGGATGCCGGATTTAACAACCTTGAACATCAGGCATTTGCAAATATGATCTCCGAAAACAGAATACTCGGAACTTGGGACTTCGTAAACAACGATACCATAGTTGACGACCAATCGGATATGGGAACCGGCGACCACGGAACAATGACTTTAAGCACCATCGGAGGTTTTTATGAAGGTCAACTTATCGGTCCGGCATACGGTGCAAAATTTATACTTACAAAAACCGAAAATACCGACAGCGAAACTACCGTTGAAGAAGACAACTGGGTTGCCGCAATGGAATGGGCTGAAAACAACTGGGGACCCGATATAACATCTACATCTTTGGGATATATCGATTTTGATGACGGAACAGGATACGACGCAAGCGAACTCGACGGAAATACTGCAACAATTACTATAGGTGCCGACATAGCCGCAAGTTTGGGAATATTGGTAGTAAACTCCGCCGGAAACGAAGGCAGCGGAACCACAACAATAGGCGCACCCGCCGACGGCGACAGCGTTCTTGCCGTAGGTGCCGTAGATGCCGACGGATACAGAACTTATTTCAGCTCCGTAGGTCCTACAGGCGACGGCAGAATAAAACCCGAAGTTATGGCACAAGGTTCGGGAGTTACGGTTGCCTCCGTTACTTCCGTTGACGGGTATTCTACAGCAAGCGGAACATCTTTTTCCTGTCCGCTGACAGCCGGTGCCGCCGCAGTTCTTATGCAAATGGTGCCTTCCGCAAGCAATATGGATATTTTCGAAGCTCTTAAAATGACGGCAAATAACAGCGAAAACCCGAACAACGAATACGGTTGGGGAATTATTAACATTATTGCCGCATACAATTATTTTGCACCTGAAATTATTCATAATCCGCTTTTCGATACCGAAGATTACGACGGTCCTTACACCGTAAACGCTCAAATAAACAGCAGAACGGAATTAACAAACGGAGCTCAAAAAATATATTGGAGAAGAGACGGAGGTACTTGGCAAACCGTTACCATGACAGAAAACAACGGCACATGGTCTGCCGATATTCCCGGAAACGGAAATCCCGCAACTTACGACTATTATATCGAAGCACAAAATGATGTAAACACACGAACTTTACCGGAAAACGCCCCGTCTTCTTATTTTACTTTCGTTGCCGAACCGGACAATACCCCGCCGGTTATTTCTCACAACTTAATTAAAGAATATTACATAAACCTCTGGAATGATGCAAAAATAATTGCCGAAATTTCGGACAATACCGGTATCGATTTGGAAAATTCTTATGTCGAATGGCAAATAAACGGAAATACTCAAAATAATTTCGGTTTTATTTATAACGGAGATAACATTTATTCCGCCGATTTTCCGGGTGCATCCATAAATATCGGCGATGTAATAAGTTACAGAATTGTTGCAAAAGATAATGCAAATAATCAACATACAACTTATTTTCCGGCAGACGATTACAACAATTTCACTGTTACGGACAGAATAAGTTTTGAACAAAACACATTTTC
Source organism: Chlorobiota bacterium (assembly GCA_013153865.1). Lineage (GTDB taxonomy): Bacteria > Bacteroidota > Bacteroidia > Bacteroidales > JAADGE01 > JAADGE01. The sequence continues at coordinate 6,614 of JAADDR010000131.1, forward strand.
TCACAATTGGCAATTCGAAGGAAATCAAAATTGGTTCGTAACCGGCGACTACGCACAAGACGGAACATATTCGGCAAAATCCGGAGATATTACCGACAGTCAAACATCATCGATTTCATTGGAGTTTACTTGCGACGAAGACGGTGATATTAATTTCTACAAAAAAGTATCTTCGGAAGAAGGATGGGATTATTTACGCTTTTACATAAACGGAACAATGCAAAACGAATGGTCGGGAGATGTTGATTGGTCGGAAGAAACATATCCGATAACTTCGGGAACTTATAATTTAAAATGGGAATACGACAAAGACGGTTCCATATCGGAAGGTTCGGATTGTGCTTGGATTGACAACATTACCTTACCGGCTTCCGCAACGGTTACCGTAACAGATATAAAAGAAAATAAAGTTTCTGTTTTTCCGAATCCCGCAAATAATTTTGTTAATATTAACTTACCGGAAAACATTAAAAACATAAATGTCAGTATTTTTAATTACACGGGGCAAGAAATTTATTCGTCAAACTATAATAACCAAAAACAAATATCAATTAATACTTCTAACTTTAAACCCGGTGTTTACTTTATAAAAATAAATACGAAACAAAAAATAACATTAAAGAAGATTATTATATCAAGATAAATTCAATAAAAAGAAAGAAACCGGTTTAAAAGTACCAAACAGCGTCATGCAGGACTTTTGAGCCGGTTTCTTATTAATACGCTTTTGCAAACAAAACTCTTCTTTTCGAGGGTTTGCCGGTAACCATGCATTTACCTTCTTCCTCGGGAAAGTTGAAAGGTATGTTTCGTA
>JAADDR010000093.1 GCA_013153865.1 Chlorobiota bacterium
GTTTGGCAATAGTTAAACTCCAATTTCTTCGTAATATTTACGTTATAGGAATTGCACTTATGATTATAGGTCTTATGCTTCTGATATACGGGATAAGGCATTATTTTAAAGTCAATAAACGGATTTCCGCTTATAAAACTAATTCGAAATAAATCAAAAAATCATTACTACAAGCACCTTATTTTTAATATATTTGCACAAAATTTACGAATATGAGCAAAAAATTTTACTTTAAGTGCAAAACTTGCGGACACGAAATAGAAGGATTTAAAGAATGGTTTGCAAACAATCAAAAATGCCCCGAATGCGGCGACAATAAAATAGACACAATATACAATACCCCGAAAGAACGCATAAAAGAACTCATAAGCAAAGATGCAAAACCCGAAAGTCTTTGGCATTATTTCGATTTTCTTCCTTTGGAAAATAAAGAAAACATAATAACCGACGGCGAAGGCGTGGCACCCATAGAACGTTGGGCGTTTTTCGAAGATTACGCAAAGCGTAAATACGGATTAAATCTTGAAGTTTACATAAACCGCAACGACAAAAGTTTTGCAACCGGAACTTTTAAAGACAAAGGCGGAGCCGTTGCCGCAAGCGTTCTTAAAGAACACGGTATAAAAGAATACGTGGTGGCAAGCACCGGAAATACGGCTACCGCATTTGCTCATTATCTGGCAAAAGCCGGTATTTCATGCTCGGTATTTATGCCGGGCGATGCTTTCAGAGACAGTATGGCACATATCAGCGCCTACGGACAAAAAGTATTTCACGTGCAGGGCGATTACGCTTACGCTAAAAAAGTTGCCGCCGATTATGCAAAAAAATACGATGCCTTAATAACCGGAGGAAATCTGGATCCGCTTCGTCTTGAAGCGAAAAAAACACAGGTATTCGAAATGATGCGACTGCTCGGAAAAGTCCCCGACGTTTATATTCAGGCACTAAGCGGCGGAACGGGACCTTTTGCCGTCGATAAAGCATTTCGCGATTTCGAAGAACTCGGCATCTTCGGCAAACTGCCGCGTTTCCTTCTCTCGCAAGGCGACCGCTGCGCCCCCATGGCTGATGCCTGGAAAAAAGCAAAAGAAAACAATTATCCCGAAGGTTGGGAAAAAGATTATCCGGTATATGAAAATCCGGAAGTTCTTATACCCACAATCGCAACCGGAAATCCCGGAATGTATCCTCTTATGGGACCTCTCGTGAAACGCAGCGGAGGAGAAATTTTTCCCGTTAAGGAAGATTTGGCATTGGATATGATACGCTTAATTGCTTACGAACGTGTTATTAAAATAGGACCCGCATCGGCTGCCGGACTGCTCGGATTTTTCGAAGCTCTTAAAAGAGGTTTGATAAACGACGGCGAAAGCGTATTCATAAATATGGGCGAATCGGCAAACAGAGCTTATCATTACATGCACGAAGCCGCATATACGATTACGGAAGTTAATACGGTTGATGATTGCGAACATTTCGACAGAGAAAAAAACAGAAAAATTGTTTGGCAACCTTTCGAAAATTATTAATCGGTAATCTTTAAAGTTTAAAATTTACGGTAAATAAAACATACCTGTTCCGAACAATATAATCGGAAGTATAAAGAAAGTAGTCGTTATTCTGTATGTCTTTAATTGACTGCGTGTTGAGCATGTTTTTACAAGATACCGAAAATTCGAACTTTTCGTTTGCCGTTTTATAATATAATTCGGTATTTAAAAACGAATAGTAAGTTTTATCGCCGGTTTCGGTATTTTCGTTAATATTATATTTATAATCGGCAATAAATATAAAACGTTTCAAAAAAGGAACTTCTATATTTGCAAAAAAATTAAGATTGCGGTATTTGCTTTTTAAAGCATCGTATTGCCGGAAGTTTGAAAAAGTAATATCTCCTCCTGCTTCAAAATTTGGAGAGTCGGAAAAGTAGGAAGAAAAACTCAACTTATAATTATGAGAGAATACCGTATTATCGGCAATCTCGTTATTTATTTTCAAATCGTAAATCGAAAATGTTAAAGCATTCTTTACCGAAACTTTAATTTTTCTTATTCTTTTTTCGTAATTAAAATTACTCGACAACATTCGCTCCGGATTTTCGAACTGTTCGAATGTCGAGATATAAACATTATCCGTTATTTGCGAAGATCTGTTTACGGGATTTATTTTTTCGGAATAATTTACAAACCATCCGGTGTTGGAAAATGAAAAATTATTAAAAAACATATAAACCAAAGACAAATTACGATATAAAAAAGTTTTTAAACTGCCGTTACCCGATACGGCATTATTATATCCGGAAAAAACATAAGCATCCGACAACTCCGAAATATCCGCAAATTTCGGTACTTCCGAATATCTGAAACTTATATCTTTGGTTTTCATAAATTTATACTTTAAGTAAATACCCGGACTTATAATTGTATTTATGTCGGAATAATAATACGATTTTTGCTTGTTCTCGGAAATATAACGATTAAGTTTAACGCTTGCCGACATAATTAATTTTCCTTTCAGCACACTGTATTTAAGCTCCGAATAATAATATTTTAAATCTTTATCGACAATATTCGAAAGTTGCGAATCTTCGGAAAAATCAATAATTCCGTCATCGGTAATCTGCCGTGTGTTAAGGGCAAGCAAACTCGAAGAAATGTATCCTCCCAAACCTGCCCGTATATTGCTTTGTTTGTTTATCAAATAAATATATTCCGCTTTAAGTCTTACATCGTTGCCCGAGATAAGTTTATGTTGGTCGAAATTCAAATAACCGGTTTCGGCAAATTCCGTAAGTTCAAAATTATTTACAGCCGAATAAAAACTCATGTCAAAATCGTTATTAAAATATTTATGTTCCGATTTTAAAGTAAAAATGCCTTTGTCGCCTACCGACCGGTATAATTTCAGATTTTGCCTTATATCGTTTATCTTGCTGTTTTTTTGAATATCGGTTTCTCCGGAAATATCCGAAACAGAAGTATTAAAAAAATTATTGTCGTTATATTTACCGTATAAACCGTAATCCAAATAAGTTTTATAATCGGGCTTAAAGTTAAACCTTACATTGTATAAAGAAAACAGACCGCTTATATCGGATGCGGAATTTACGTTCTCGGTATTTGAATTTGCGAAATAATATTCCGATTCGTTTTTACGCATAAGTATATCATCCGCATTAACAATAAAAAAACCGCTCAAATACATCTTATCGGAAAAATTACGGCTGACGTTTACCGCACCGAATTTCGGACTGCTTTCGGCAGCTTCATCATATGGAGTAAACAAAAAAGAAAGTTCTTCTGAATTTAAAGAAAAGGTGCCGTCGTCGCCGCTTAACAAACCGGAAAGCCCGCCGGAAAATCGTATGTAATCGCGCAAACTTAAAGACTGTTTACCCGTATTATTAATATTCCCGATAAAATTTACGGAAGTTTCCGGACTGTAATAAAACAACTTGGGATTAAACAAATATTTATCGTTAAAACCGGCACCCGCTTCTATATTTCCGAACCAAAAACGCTTTTTGCCTTCTTTCAGTTTTATGTTTATTACGGTATTATCGTCTCCTGCATTTACGCCTTTCATCATACCGACTTCGTTATAGTTCTCCAAAACCTGAATTTTATCTATAACGTTTGCCGGAATATTTTCCGTTGCCAATTTAGAATCTCCGCCGAAAAAGTCTTTATCGTCAACTTTAATTTTGCTTACTTTTTTGCCTTTCACTCTTACTTCACCGTTATCGGTAACTTCCACACCCGGAAGATTTTTTAAAATATCGCCGAGTTTTCTGTCGTTTTCGCCCGAAAAGAAATCCGCATCGTAAGTAGTGGTATCGCCGTTTACTTTAACAGGTTGAGTATAAACAATATCAACATTCTCGAGTTTGTATTCCTTTTTTTTAAGAACAAAATTTTTTTCGATAAAATTATTTTCTCCGACACAAACAGGTATTATTATCGTTTCGTATCCCAAAAAACTTACTTTCATTTTAAAGCAACTTTTCGGATGCAACGGAATTTCGTAATATCCGGAAGTATCGGCAACGCAAAATGCTTTCGGGCTGTTCGACACGGTATCAAAAACCGTAACGGTTGCCTGAACAAACCGGTTATTTTCATCTTTTACAATTCCTTTTACTCCGGTTTGTGCGCGGCTTCCAAAACTTAACAATACTGCAAATAATAAGGTAAAAAACTGCCCGGTTTTCATTTTCAATAATTTTAAATATATTTTCAGATAAATAAATTAAAATTATCGTCAGTTTATTTCTATCTTAATGGTATTACCGTTATCTTTTTTACGTCCTCCTTTATACATCTCAATCATCTTTTTTGTATGCTCTTTTTTTATTTTGTCAAATTCTTTTTGCGAAACTCTCTTTCCTTTTTCCGGTTCTTTTATTTTAATACCTTTCGTATTAAGTTCTATTTTCTCAGCTTTAATCAAGAGCTTGCCTTCGTGCACTTCCAGTATCATACCGGGCAATCCCCATAAATTATTCGGACCGTTGCTTACCGGAAGTTCCGGAGCATACCAAACACTTACCGTTGTTTTTATTAAACTGTCGTTTTCATTAAATTCTTCTTTCAGATATTCCGCTTTTTTACAAGTATATCCTGCTATTTGTTTTGTGCTGTCAATAAGTTTCCATTTAAATTCCGGAAGTTCATCCGAAATTAAAAACCTTTTTCCCGTGCTTTCGTCGGTTTTAACATATCTTTTTTCCGATATCGATTTATACAACTTACCTGACGAACCGTCAATTATCGTAATACGAATATTCGGATTAGTATTTTCTTCGAGCTCCGGTTTCTCGTAATAAACAGAAGTATTTCCGGAAAATTCAAGAACATAATTTTTTTCAAATTGTTTTCTCAGCATGTCAGCCAAAACTTTTCTTTGTGCCGGGCTCATATCGCTTGTAACTTTAATATCGGCATGACTGTCCGAAAAATATGTAATGCGCCCGGTTTGGCTTTGCGATATCGCTGTAATAAAAAGCAAGATTAAATTTAAAACTGTCTTTTTCATTATATTTTGATTTTAAAATTTACATTGCAATATTACAAAACCGGATTATTAAGATATGTTAATAAAAAGTTAATGCAGGTTAAACTTTCTTAACAAAAAAACTATTTGTTTAAATTTGCAATAAGATGAACAAAAAAACATTTATACTGATTATAGTTTTAATGAGCATTGCACTTGCCGGAACCGTAAGCGTGCAAATTCTGTGGATGAGAAATGCCGTAAAAATTCAGGAAAAACAATTTGAACAGAATGTTTTTGCTTCGCTCAAAACAATAGTCGCAAAACTCGGCATACAATCAACAATAGTAAAACTAAGCGCCGAATTTTTAGACCTTGACGACAGAACCGAAAAAATATACAACGACTCCATAAAAACTCAAAGCAAAATAACAATATTTGCTCTTGACACCGAAAAAAACGACAGTGTAGTCGAAATCAACGATTTAGAGAAATTCTTCAAAAAACTTAAAATAGAAATAAAGGAAACCAAAGATCCTTTACAAAAACTTAACCTTAATTTATTGGATACAATTATCAAAAACGAGCTTAAAGAGAGAGGAATAAATTCAAGATGCGAATTTGCGGCGGTTCATAAAACCGAAAAAGGAGAAGAAATAAAATACAAATCAAAAAATTTCAAAACCTCGTATCTTAAGTCAAAATTTAAAACAAATATTTTTATAACCGATGCCGATTACTTCTTGGTTTTGTATTTCCCGGACAAATCGAAATATATTTACAAATCAGTAGTGCCCTTGTTGTTACTGTCGGTATTTTTTACCTTAATTATTCTTGCCACTTTCATAATTACCGTAAACGTAATATTAAAACAAAAAAAACTCTCCGAAATAAAAACAGACTTCATAAATAATATTACTCACGAACTTAAAACTCCGGTTGCTACTCTTAAAGTTGCAATATCAACATTAAAACAAGATAAAACAATATCGGAAAATAAAACCGTAATGCTTCTGGAAAGACAGGGCAACAGACTGCAAAAAATTACCGAAAGGGTTATAGACAGCAGTTTTAACAATAAACCGAACATAAACGCAAAAAAAATAAACGTGCATAAATATTTCGAATATTTAATAACAGACTTCAAGCATTCAATAAACGATAAAAACATAACGGTAAGTTTTAAAAGCAAAGTACCCGAAAATTTATTTGCAAAAATCGACGAAACATATCTTACTCCGGCAATTATAAATATTTTGGATAATGCCGTAAAATACAACGACAAGGAGCATAAAGAGGTATCGGTAACCGTTTTTTCGAAAGATAATTTTTTATTTGCGGAAATTAAAGACAACGGCACCGGTATTGCCGAAAAAGATAAGAAAATGATATTCGAGAAATTTTACAGAGGCATGAAAGGAAACATTCATAAGGTAAAAGGTCTCGGAATAGGACTCTTTTTTACTAAACAAATAACGGAAATACACGGCGGAACCGTATATTTTGAAAGCAAAAAAGGTGAAGGAACAAAATTTACGGTAAAACTGCCTGCAGAAACATTATAAAAATAAAATTATGATTAAAATATTGCTGGCTGAAGACGACGAAGATTTCGGATATATTCTGAAAAAATATCTTGAAATGAATAATTTTACGGTATTTCATAAAACAAACGGAAAAAATGCATGGGAGTTTTTTAAAAACAATAACGTGGATTTTTGCATTTTAGACATTATGATGCCCGAATCCGACGGTTTTGAACTGGCAACAAAAATAAAATCCTCAAAACCCTCGGTGCCTTTCTTGTTTCTTACCGCCAAAAATTTAAAAGAAGACATTATAAAAGGTCTTAAAACAGGTGCCGACGATTATATTACAAAACCTTTCGAAGCCGAAGAACTTCTGTTGCGAATAAAAAATATTATCGCACGCTCCAAAAATGAATTACCCGACGAATACAAATTTGCGGAATATACATTTTTTTACGACAAAGCCGAACTTCATTACAAAAACGAAATAAAAACACTTACCGCCCTCGAAGCCGACTTACTGAAAATACTGCTTCAAAACAAAAACAAAATTGTTGACCGAAAGGTAATCCTTAAAGAATTATGGTCGGAAGCCGACTACTTTACAAGCAGAAGCATGGACGTTTTTATTTCGCGACTTCGCAAATATCTCGAAAAAGATAAATCCGTAGAA
>JAADDR010000185.1 GCA_013153865.1 Chlorobiota bacterium
TATTTTATTTACTTTAAAAGTGTCTTTCGGAGGATTGCCTTGAATAATGTTTTTAATGTTATTGAGATAAACGTCGTATTGTAAAATTTGTTTTTCCAAAGAATCTGTCATCAGCGAATTTTTTATTACTTTGTTTTTTAAAACGGCTGAGGTTCTTTGCGGTATTAATCTGTTAAGAGGAGTATAGGCGAGTAATAAAAATATTAATATTCCGATAATTAAAATACTGCCTCCTGTAACGGAAAATATTAAAGGTTTGGATAAACGTAAATGTTTAACTTCTTCCAAAGAATGGTCGTCGAGTATCGATAAACGCAATTTACGTTTTTGTTTTTTCTTTTTATCTTTTGATAACATAAGTCAGCGAAAAAATGAATTGCAAAAGTATTAAATTAAATAATAAGAACTTTATTTTTTATTTGAAATAATGTAAATAATTTTTTATAAAAATTATTCGAGCGGCTTTTGTATAAAAACAAAATTATTCCGGTTTAAAAACGAAAGTTCGGGTTCGAAGTCGAATACAGCAAATACGGAGGAACCGCTGCCTGACATTTGAGCGTATAAAGCACCTTTTTCGAATAAAATATTTTTTAAAATCTTTATTTCCGGATATTGTTTGAAAACAGTTTTTTCAAAGTCATTTGATATTACGTATTTCCATTTCGTTACAGGTAACTTTATAAGTTCTTTCAAAGAAGTTTCGGGTTTTTCGGGTGTTATACCTGAGAATGCTTCTTTAGTGCTTATGTTGAAATTAGGTTTTACTATTGCAATAAAATAATTTGACAGGTCTAAATCCGTTTGATGAAATATATTGCCTGTGCCTTCGGCAAATACCGGTTTGTTTTGTATGAAAAACGGACAGTCGCTGCCTAATTTTTGCGCATAACTTTCCAGATTTTTGTTTGTAAGTTTAAGATTAAAATAATTATTCAGAGATTTGAGCATAAATGCGGCATCGGAAGATCCTCCGCCCAATCCGGCTCCGAACGGAATGATTTTATGTAAATGAATATTTAAATCCGGAAGTTTGAAATCGTTTTTTAGTAAATTAAAAGCTTTTAAGATTAAATTATCTTCGTCCGGTATGTTAATTTCGAGTCCTGTAACGGTAAAAGACGTTTTTTTTTCTGATTTTGTAAATTCAAGAATGTCGCATAAATTTACCGGATAAAAAACGGTTTCGAGATTATGAAATCCGTCTTTCCTTTTTTTCGTAATATTTAATCCTATATTGATTTTGGCATTTGGAAATATCAGCATACTAAAAAATCTTTTAAAAAGTGTAAATTGTAATTGTCTTTAAATCAGTAAATTGTTTGTATGTTAGTTTTTTTAATAAATTTTTACCGAAGATACTTCAATTAAAATTTTTAAATTTACGAACTCAAAAACTAAAAACAAATATAAATGATTTTACTTGACTTTGAAGAACCTATAGGAAAATTAAACGAACAACTCGAAAAGGCGATTGAAATAGGAGAAGAATCCGGAGTTGATATGAGTAAAACAATAGAAGATTTAAAAAATAAAATAAAAGAAACTCGAAAAGAGATATATTCTAATCTTACGCCTTGGCAGCGCGTGCAGGTTTCGAGGCATCCGGAACGCCCTTATACTTTGGATTACATAAAACACATAACCGGCGGAGAATTTATAGAACTTCACGGCGACCGCGGCGTAAAAGACGATAAAGCCATGGTCGGCGGTTTCGGTTCGGTTGACGGTAAAACTTATATGTTTATAGGGCAACAAAAAGGATATGATACCAAAAGCCGCCGATACAGGAATTTCGGTATGGCAAATCCTGAAGGTTACAGGAAAGCTTTGCGATTAATGAAACTTGCCGAAAAATTTAACAAACCCATAGTTACTTTGATAGACACTCCGGGAGCTTACCCCGGATTGGAAGCCGAAGAACGCGGACAAGGCGAAGCTATAGCCCGTAATATATACGAAATGTTCCGGCTTAAAGTTCCCGTTGTATGTATTATAATAGGTGAAGGAGCATCCGGAGGAGCTATAGGAATAGGAGTGGGAGATAAAGTTTTTATGCTTGAAAATACATGGTATTCGGTTATATCTCCGGAGTCGTGTTCGTCTATTTTATGGAGAAGTTGGGAATATAAAGAAAAAGCTGCGGATGCTTTAAAACTGACTTCGGAAGACATGCTTTCAAACGGGTTGATAGACGGAATAATAAAAGAGCCGCTCGGCGGTGCTCACGTTGACAGAGATGCTGTCTTTAAAGAAGTTAAAAAGACCATAATAAAAGAAGTTAAAGAACTGGAAAAAACAGATCCTTACGAAAGAATAAGATTAAGAGAAGAAAAATATCTTAAAATAGGAGTTTATAACGAATAAAGTGTAATTGTCGAATAATCAGAATGATATAAGAGGCAGTCTTTGCGGCTGTCTCTGTTTGTCTGAAAAAAATAATTAAAAAAATTAATGGCTAAACAAACAACAAAAAATTATAAGAAGAATCCCGTATTCGAGATAAACGAGCAGCTCGGAAAACTTCCCCCTCAAGCAATTGATATAGAAATGGATGTTTTGGGAGCATTGATGCTGGAGAGAGGAAAAGACATTGTTGTTTTGGATATATTAAAACCCGAAAGTTTCTACAAACCCGAACATCAAAAAATATTTAAAGCTATTCAAGATTTATCCGTTAATCACCAACCTATCGATTATCATACGATTATAGAAAAACTGAAACAAAACGGCGATTTGGAAGAAGTAGGAGGTCCGGCATTTGTCGTAAGTTTATCTTCGCGAGTTGGGACGGCGGCACATATAGAATATCATGCTAAAATAATTGCGGAAAAGTTTATAAAAAGAGAATTGATAAGAATAAGTTCCGAAATTCAGGCAAGATCATACGACGAAAGTGAAGATGTTCAGGAAATATTGGAATTTTCTCAGCAGGGAATGTTTGAGTTGGCATTGGGTTCCGTAAATAAAGAAGCCGTTCAGATAGATTCGGTAATGAATGAAGCCATAAACCAAATCGAAGAAGCCAAAAATCGCGAAGACGGTTTAAGCGGGGTTCCTTCCGGTTTTTCGTCTTTAGACCGTATTACTTCGGGTTGGCAAAATTCGGATTTGGTAATTATCGCCGCGCGTCCGTCTATGGGAAAAACGGCATTTGTTCTTTCCATGGCACGTAATATGGCTGTTAATCATAATAAAGCCGTAGCATTATTTTCGTTGGAAATGTCGTCGGTTCAACTTGTTATGCGATTAATATCGTCCGAAACCGAACTCGGAAGCGAAAAATTAAGAAGCGGAAACCTGAAAGACCACGAATGGCAACAATTAGAATATAAAATTAAAAATCTTGAAAAAGCGCGCATTTTTATAGACGACACTCCCGCAATAGGATTAAACGAACTGAGGTCTAAATGCCGTAAACTTAAAACCCGCGAAAACATAGACTTAGTTATAATCGACTATTTGCAACTTATGAGCGGAACCGCTGAAACGCGCGGAAACAGAGAACAGGAAGTAAGTATGATTTCCAGAGGACTGAAAGCCGTGGCAAAAGAGTTGAACTTGCCGATTATAGCTCTCTCTCAACTTAACAGGTCAGTAGAGATGCGCTCAGGAAATAAACGACCGCAATTATCTGACTTACGCGAATCGGGAGCAATAGAACAAGATGCCGATATCGTAATATTTATTCACCGTCCGGAGAAAATGGGAATTACCGAAGACGACGAAGGTAATTCGACTCGAGGTTTAGCACAAATTATTATAGCAAAACATCGTAACGGTGCGGTAACCGACGTAGATTTAAGATTTCGCGAAGAATTTGCGCGTTTTGAGGAATTTAACGAAGATTTTCTGCCTCCTATTGATGCTGCCGGCTCCGGAGTTGCCACTTTTGAGTCTAAAATTAACAGCGAAGAAGACGATTTCTTCGATAATTCTTCTTTTCCGGATATAGGATTTACGGATAATAAAGACGAAGATGTTCCGTTCTGAAAAAATAAATCGGAAAACTATGAGAATAACCGTATTATTTTTATTTGTTGTTTTTTTTGCGAAAACAACCGCAGGAAGCGTTATTTTAATTCCTATGGACGAAAGCCAGAAAAATCATCTTAAAGCATACGGTATTGCTTACTGGGTTTTGCAAAACGGAATGGAAATAAACTGGTTGCTGAATTACAGAGGAGGAAGTTTCAGTATGGATTATGCCCGCGATATTGCCGACGAATGCACTTTGAGAGGCGTAAGCTACGAAGTTGTAAGCGATGCGGAAATTTCGGTTATTTATGACAGAATTGCCGACCCGGAAGTTAATATGGATAAAATGAAGTTGGAAAAAGCACCGGAAATTGCCGTTTATGCTCCTGAAACGGTGCAACCTTGGGACGATGCGGTAATATTGGTTCTAACATATGCGGAAATTCCTTATACCAGAATTTACGATAAAGAAATAGTTAACGGAGAACTGTCGAAATATGACTGGCTGCATCTTCATCACGAAGATTTTACGGGGCAATACGGTAAGTTTTACGGAGCATACCGCTATGCAACATGGTATCGCGAAAATAAGAAAAAAGCCGAAGATGATGCTGCTGCATTAGGATTTTCAAAAGTGTCAAAACTGAAATTGTTTGTGGCTAAACGCATTAAGGAGTATATATTTTCCGGAGGATTTTTGTTTGCAATGTGCTCGGCAACAGATACATATGATATAGCTCTTTCAGCCGAGAATACCGATATATGCGAAAGTATGTTTGACGGAGACCCCGCAGATCCGGATTGTCTTAAAAAGATAGACTATTCTAAAACATTGGCTTTTAAAGATTTTAAGATAAGTTTAAACCCATTGGAATACGAATTTTCCGATATAGACGTAACAAATACCAGGCATGTAAGAGAAGAAAACGATTTCTTTACTTTATTTGATTTTTCGGCAAAATGGGATCCGGTTCCGACAATGCTGTGTCAAAATCATACTAAAATAATAAAAGGATTTATGGGGCAGACAACGGCTTTTAACGAAGATTTGATAAAATCAAACGTTTTGATAATGGGAGAATTAAAATCACAAAACGAAGCTCGTTATATTCACGGAGAATTCGGCAAAGGAACATGGACATTCTACGGCGGGCATGACCCCGAAGATTATCGTCATTTTGTAGGCGACCCTAAAACCGATTTGAACATGCATCCTAATTCGCCCGGTTATCGCCTTATACTTAACAATATATTGTTTCCGGCGGCAAAAAAGAAAAAACGCAAAACTTAGTATCTGCGGCAGGTGTGTTTAGTCGTATAATTTTCCCTGCCAAGTTTCTTTTTCATTAAATTTTTTAATGATTTTTGCCGTAATTTCAAAATTTTTCAGCCCGCCCCATCGCGGTGCAACAAGCATATCGGAAGGCGATTCGCCGATAAAACGTTCGATAATGATATTCGGATTAAGACGTTCGGCAAATTTTACGACAAAATCAACGTATTCTTCAAGCGAAAATAAATTAAACATATCCGGATTTTCCGAGTATTGCTTTGCCATGCGTGTACCTTTTATTATTTGCAGCTGATGCAGTTTTAAAGTTTCGAAAGGCAGCCCGGAAAGTATTTTCGTATGTTGCAGATTATCTTCGCGGCTGTCGCCCGGCAAACCGAGTATGTAGTGTATGCCGATATGCAATCCTCTGCCTGCCGACATTTCGAGGGCTTTTATACTTTCTTCGAAAGTATGACCGCGATTAATGTTCTCGAGGGTTTTGTTACTGCATGTTTCGATACCGTATTCCAGAACAATGTAACGTGTTTCGGCAAACTCTTGCAAACAGTTCAAAATATCCTCGTTTATACAGTCGGGGCGGGTGGCAATGACCAGTCCCGCAACACCCGGTACCGAGAGTGCCTCGGAGTAATACTTTTTTAAGACGGATAAATCGGCATAAGTATTTGAATATGCCTGAAAATATGCAAGATATTTTTGTGTCTTATATTTTTTCGAGAAAAAAGCAATGCCTTCCGTAAGTTGTTGTGTTATTGTTTTTTGCGGACTGCAATAAAAAGGGTTGAAAGTATCGTTGTTGCAATATGTGCAACCGCCTCTGCCTTTGCTTCCGTCGCGATTAGGGCATGTAAATCCGGCATCAACCGATATTTTTTGTATGCGCTCGTTAAATTGTTTTTTAAAATATGACGAAAAATCATTGTAAGGTTTGTTGTGCCCCCACGGGTATTTTATATATCGGTTTACCATCTTAACAGTCGTATAAACAACCGTGCCGCATTCCGGCACGGCACTATTTATACAATTTATTTTTTTCCTTCTTTTTCTTTTTGTTTCATCTCGGCTTCTATTATTTCAAGAGCTTGTTCGTATCCTATTCGTTTTGCAATAATCTTTTTGTTTTCGTCGAGAAGATATAAAACCGGCGAGCTGTGTATGTCGTAATTTATACGGAACGGGTCGAAAGGATCCCAACCGTTTGTCCAATCGGTCATATCGTGTTTTTTGATAAAGCTGAGCCAGTCTTTGGTAACTTTCGAAAAGCGTTTCCAGTCGGTAAGGTCTTTTTGCAGAAATATTGTTACAACTTCAACGCCTTTGTCTTTCATGTTTTTTTCGTTAAAAGCATCGTGAAACAGCGGTGTTTCTTTACGGCAGTGGCTGCAATCGGGAGTCCAGAACCATAGAATCGTATATTTTGCTTTTATGTTTTTAAGTTCTTCGGTTTCCGGAAATTTATCGTAAAATTCTTTAAGAATTTCAACTTTTAAGTTGTATTTTACTGTGCTGTCGGCTTCGGATTTTTCTATTTTAAGCCCTTCGGCTTTTATTTTATCCGTTTCGGCAATCAGTTTGTTAATTTCGGAAGTGTCTTTCGGCACTTTGTTAAATGTTATGTTTTGTGCTGTAACGCCGATTAAGCATTTTTTTCTGTTTTTAATTTTTGTTTTAAGTTCGGATATAAACTCGGGGTCGCTCCATTTTGCTTCTTTTGTGTAGTATTTGTCTGCAATGTGTACGTAAACGTTTTCCGCCGTCATTACTTGCGACGATGCGTATTTATTAAATAAATGAATCAGCATATAACGAAATAATTCGTCATTGGTTCTTGATTTTTCAATCAACATATCAACTTCGGGAATTAAGGTATCCGGATTTTGAATAAGGACTTTATCAAGATAGGTATCAAT
>JAADDR010000099.1 GCA_013153865.1 Chlorobiota bacterium
AAATGAAAAGAATAAACTAAAAATAAAAAACCTAAAAGAAAAACGTAAAGCCGACAAAAAAATAAATCACATGCTGATAAGCCTAATTATTCTGTCGGTTATGATATTTGCCGCAATAATAATAAGCTTATTGCTTAATAAAAAGAAAAACAATTTAGAAAAAGAACTTCTGAAAACAGAAAAAGAAAAATTAAACGAAGAAATAAAGCATAAAACAAGGGAACTTACATCTCAGGCACTTATGATGCTGCAAAAAAATAAATTACTGGAAGAAATATTAAATTCACTGTCAGAAATAAAAACAACGGGCAAAGAAACTCACAAAGAAATATCGGACTTAAAGCGGCGGTTAAAATACAGTATGCATTCGGAAAAAGACTGGAAACTCTTCAAGCAATATTTTGAAGAAATAAACAAAAACTTTTTCGAAAGTCTAAATAAAATAAACAAAAAAATAACTCCGGCAGAAATGAAACTTGCGGCACTTATAAAACTGCGTTTCAGCATAAAAGAAACCGCATCGCTGCTTAATATTTCGGAAGGAAGCGTAAAAACGGCACGCTACAATCTCAGAAAAAAACTCGGACTTAAAAGAAATGATAACATTTATGACTATCTTAATTCGTTTTAAAAAAATAACATTTTCGGTGTAACAAAACTCATATAATACCGTTATAAAATTTTAAATATTAAACACCGAAAAATGAAAAAATTAACATCTTTTATTTTTGCATTATTGCTTACGGCATCATTGTCGGCTCAAAAAAATCCCCTTGAAACAGAACAATACAAATTAAAAAACGGTTTAACCGTATTCCTGAACGTCGACAAATCGCAACCGAACGTATTCGGTATGATAGTAGTAAAAGGCGGAAGCAAAAGAGACCCGCAAGACGCCACCGGAATAGCACATTATTTCGAACACATTATGTTTAAAGGAACCGATAAACTCGGAACAATCGATTACAAAAAAGAAAAAGTTTTTCTTGACAGTATTGAAGTAATGTATGACAAACTTGCCGAAGCAACAACCGACGAAGAAAGAGAAAAAATTCAACTTAAAATTAACGACCTTTCACTGAAAGCGGCAGATTATGCCATACCCAACGAATTTGACAAAGTAATTACAAAAATGGGAGGCAAAGGCATCAATGCCTTTACTTCAAACGAAATGATTGCATATCACAACTATTTTCCCGCAAACCAATTCGAAAAATGGGCAACAGTTTACAGCGACCGATTCATACATCCGGTTTTCAGACTTTTTCAGTCCGAACTCGAAACCGTATATGAAGAAAAAAATATGTCGATGGATAACCCTTTCAGTAAATTAATTGAAGAGCTTAACTCTAATCTTTACAAAGGACATCCTTATGCAAATACGGTTCTCGGAAGTATCGAACATCTTAAAAACCCTTCTTTAAGAAAAATGAAAGAATACTTTGATACTTACTACGTAGCAAACAATATGGCGTTAATTTTAGTAGGAAATTTCGATATAGATAAAGTAAAACCGATTATAGAAGAAAAATTCGGTATATGGCGAAGCGGTAAAATACCGCCTTTCCCCGATTATAAAATCCCCGAAATAAAAGGCAGAAAACTTGTAGTAAAACGCTATACGCCCGTTAGAATCGGCATAATGGCATACAGAACCGTTCCGCAAGGCGCTCCGGACGACGTGCCTTTGCAAATTGTCGATAATTTACTTTCAAATGATTCAAAAACCGGATTTATCGATAAATTATATACCGACAATAAAATTATGCAAGCAGGTATATTCTCTTTTCAACACTACGATACGGGTGCGAATCTCGTCTTTTTTATGCCTAAACTCGTAGGACAATCTATGAAAAAAGCCGAATCGATGATTCTGGAACAAATAGAAAAAGTAAAAAAAGGAGAATTTACCGACGATATGCTCGAAGCGGTTAAAACAAACCTGAAAAAAGATTTTTATAAAAATCTCGAAGACCCGAATTGGAGAGGTTACTACATTATGGACGCTTTTATGGAAAACAAGCAATGGAACGATATGCTTAAATTTCCCGAAGAAGTAAATAAAATTACCAAAGACGACGTAATTAAAACAGCAAAAAAATATTACGGAAACGATTACCTTGTATTATATTCAAAAACAGGTTTCCCGAAAAAACACAAACTGCCGAAACCAAAATACAAACCCGTAATACCCAAAAACGGAGAAAAAAAATCACAATTTGCCGAACAAATAGAAAAAATGCCGGTATCTGCCGAAAAACCGCGATTTATAGACTTCGGAAAAGATGTTCTATTTGAAGATTTAAAAGATAAAGTACATTATTATTACACAAAAAACAATATTAACGATATTTTCAGTATTAAAATTAAATTCGGTATCGGAACTTACGAAAATCCGGTGCTCGACCAAGCAACAAATTATTTTAATAACCTCGGAACCGAAAAACACGACTTTATCGCCTTCAAAAAAGAACTGCAAAAAATAGGTGCAAGCATAAATTCCTATGCACAAGACGGATATACAATCATATCAATTGACGGCTTAGAAGAACATTTCGACGAAACTTTGCAACTCGTAAACGAACTGCTTACACAAATGAAAGCCGACGACGAACAACTTAAAAAGCTAAGTCGGGAAGCCGCAATGAACAGAAAAATGGAACAAAAACAACCTTATAATGTTATAGACGCTTTATACCAATATGCCGTTTACGGCGATAAGTCAGACTATCTAAGACGCCTTACCGTAAAAGAAATTAAAAAACTGAAATCGGAAGACCTGATAAAAGCAATAAAAGACGCTTTATCCTACGAAGCCGAAATACACTACACCGGAAAACAAAATACCGGTAACGTAAAAAATAAAATATTGAAAAACCTGATAATTTACGACAATCTTAAAAAATCAAACTCTCCCGTTGTATATAAGCGAAATGATTTTAATCAAAAAACGGTTTATCTGTTAAACGACAAAAAACAAATACAGAGTAAAATATATTTTTATCAAGACGGACAAATCGTAAAAAAAGAAGACATACCAAAAGAAAATGCATTCAACGAATATTTCGGAGGCGGTATGTATTCGCTTGTATTTCAAGAAGTAAGAGAATTTCGTTCTTTGGCGTATTCGGCTTGGGCACGATATTACAATCCCGCAGTTCCCGGATATAAATCGTGGCTAAGAGGTTCTGTAAGTTGCCAATCGGACAAAACTCTCGAAGCTCTCCAAATTTTTGACAGTCTCGTAACCTCAATGCCCGAAAAACCGCAACGTATCGACATCATAAAAGACGCTCTCGAAAAATCCGTAAACGGAATGCGTCCTTCATTCAGAAATTTGTCATCTCTCGTTGCAAAATGGCGTAACTTCGGATACGACGACGACCCTAGAAAATTATATTTACCCGAATACAAAAAACTTACATTCGATGACATTGTCGATTTTTACAAATCTAATCTGAATAAATCTCCTTTAATAATTATGATTGCCGGAGATGCGGAACGTTTTGACAATAACGAACTTAAAAAATACGGAAAAATAATCGAAGTAAGCAAAAAAGATATCTTTAATTAAAAACTCCGATATAAAAATATAAATCTCAGAATAAATATCACTTATAAGCATGAACATTTATAATTGTTACGAGATATTAAATGAGCGGAGTATTTACGGCACTCAATATATGTCAAATATTAACAAACCAAATATCAGCATATCAAAAGCTCGCTAAAAACGAGCTTTTTTTTATATTTGTAATTAAAAAAAGCAGATGAGCATACGTAAAGAAACGAAAGAACTTCTCGAAGCCGAAATAATAACCGAAGAAACTGCCGAAAAAATCAAAGAATATTATAAAAACAAAACCTCTTCGGCATCGTCCGATACTTTATTCTCTGTATTCGCAGTTTTGGGCGCTCTGTCGGCCGGACTCGGAATAATACTGTTAATAGCACGAAATTGGGACGATATTCCCCGAAAAATTCAAACAATACTTGCTTTTATACCTTTACTTATCGGGCAATTTACGGCAGGATACATTTTACTGAAAAAACAAAACAGTATTGCGGCAAAAGAAAGTTCGGCAGTTTTTTTATTCCTTTCCGCAGGAGCAAACTTATCACTTATAAGTCTTATCTACAACATTTCCGAAAGCACCGCAGATTTCCTGTTTACATGGCTTCTGCTTGTTTTGCCGGTAATATATATAATGAAATCATCTGCAAGTGCAATTTTATACATATTCCTTATAACATATTACGCCGTTGCAACGGGATACGGGCACCGCTCCGAAAACACGTTTAATTTTTATTGGATTTTTATTGCTTCGATTTTACCATTTTATTACCGCCTTATAAAAAAAGAACCCGAAAGTAATTATATCGTATTTTTCAATTGGATTATACCGGTTTCATTAATAATATCACTGGGAATATGGGCGGATAACTTTGATTTGATAATGTTTCCGGCATATATGAGTTTTTTCGGATTATTAAGTGCAACAGGCAATACACCTTATTTCTCCGATAAAAAAAATCTGCATAATTCTTATAAAATAATCGGAGCCGCCGGTTTGGCAGTTATATTGCTGATAACAAGTTTCGGCTTCTTTGAAAACGAATTAAGAAAAATACCCGGAGATTCCGCAAACTTTTTATATTCGCCTGAATTTGCGGTTTCAATACTTATAACCGCAGCAGCACTTACTGTTAACATATTATTTTCCGCAAATAAAAAATTGTCCGGAATAAACATTCTTAACATTTCCTACTTAATATTTTTTATTATGTTTTTTGCCGGCATGTATTTTCCCGGATTTCGCATATCCGTAAATATACTGATACTAATTATAGGAATACTTCTGATAAAACAAGGTTCGGAACAAAACAGCATAGGAATTTTAAATTTCGGATTAATAATTATTTCGGCTCTTATTATTTGCAGATTTTTCGATACCGATTTAAGCTTTATAATTAAAGGTATTTTATTCATATCCGCAGGTGCCGGATTTTTTTCGGCAAATTATATGATGTTAAAAAAACGAAAACAAAATGATTAAAAAATTATATTTTCCGGCATTTATTGCGGCGGCAATCTTGCAATTATATATCCCCGTAAAAATGATAACCGGCAAAGAAAAAGTATTAAAATACGGAAACGAATATAAATTTAAAACGGCTCCCGTTGATCCTAACGACCCTTTCAGAGGAAAATTCATACAACTGAGGTTCGACCGGGATATTACAAATTTCAGAACAGACAAACATTGGAGAAACGGAGAAAAAATATACGTTTTACTCGAAAAAAACACCGGCGGCTTTGCAAAAATAAAATCGGTAAGCAAAAAACAATATCCGGATAATACTGATTTTGTTAAAGCAGAAGTTGCATACACCGTTTTCGACAAGCAAATTGTAATAAAATATCCGTTCGATAAATTCTTTACGGAAGAAACAAAAGCACCTGAAATCGAAAAAATATACAACTCAAATAATTTTAACGGCGAAAAACCCTCTTATGCTCTTGTTGCGGTAAAAAACGGAGATGCAGTTTTAAAAGATTTGATAATAAACGGAATATCGGTAAAAAAAATAATAACACAAAAAAACAACAACTGAAAAAATGAAAATAGCATTAATCGGTTACGGAAAAATGGGCAAAGAAATCGAAAAAATTGCCCTTGAAAGAGGACACGAAATTTTATTCAAATTCGACATAAACAACAAAGAAAAATTCACTACGGAAAATCTGAAAAAAACAGATGTCGCAATAGAATTTACGCAACCCGGTTCGGCATACGAAAATTACCTGAAATGTTTTAAAGCAAATATACCGGTTGTTTCCGGAACTACCGGTTGGCTTGATAAATTGCCCGAAATAAAGCAATATTGCGAAAAAGACGGACAAACATTCTTTTACGCCTCAAATTTCAGCATAGGCGTAAATCTGTTTTTTAAATTAAACGCTCAACTTGCCCGGCTTATGAATAAAATCGAAGGCTACGATGTTGAAATAAGCGAAACTCACCATACGCAAAAAAAAGACGCTCCGAGCGGAACGGCAATAACTGTTGCGGAAGGCATTATATCAAACTTCGACAAAAAACAAAAATGGGTAAAAGAAAATGCCGTTAATGATGCGGAACTTGTAATTCGTTCGTTTCGAGAAGGAAACATACCCGGCATACATACCGTAAAATACGAATCCGACGTTGATTACATCGAAATAACTCATAATGCAAAAAGCCGAAAAGGATTTGCTCTCGGAGCAGTTCTCGCTGCCGAATTTACGTTAAAAAATAAGGGCTTTTTGACTATGAACGATTTATTGGATTTTTAAATTAAAAATTTGTTACTTTGGCTTTTCAAAATATACAAAACTCATGAAAAAATATTTTAAATTCCTTAAAAACAAGTATTTTAAAGTAATATTTTGGTCTGTCGTTTACATATTGTTTGTAATCTGGACAGGTAATTGGTGGCTTTTGCTCGGACTTCCGGTAATTTTCGATTACTATATAACAAAAAAAGTAAACTGGACTTTCTGGAAAAAAAGAAACCTCGAAAAGAAAAGCAAACTTATAGAATGGATTGATGCACTGGTATTTGCCGTAATTGCCGCAACAATTATACGTTCGTTTTTTATCGAGGCATATATGATACCTACTTCATCTTTGGAAAAATCGCTGCTCGTGGGAGACTATCTTTTCGTAAGCAAAGTAAGCTACGGTCCGCGCATGCCGATGACACCTTTGGCAATACCGTTTACGCATACTTTTCAAGGCAGCACTTTCAAACCATATTCGGAACTTATAAAAGCACCTTACAAAAGATTAAAAGGTCTCGGAAAAATAAAAAGAAACGACATTGTCGTTTTTAACTTTCCGGAAGGAGATACGGTAGCACTCGAACGCTCGGCGGAAAGCTATTACAAAATAGTAAGAAATTACGCTTGGCAAATTAAACAAAACGACATACAATCCGGCAAACAACCGAAAAACGAAAATTATTACCTGTCGGAAGCACGCAACATAGTAAAAAGAAATTATACGATAGTTACAAGACCCGTAGATAAAGAAGACAACTACGTAAAACGATGTGTGGCAATTGCCGGAGATACACTCGAAATGCGAAAAGGATTTATATACATCAACGGTAAAAAAGG
>JAADDR010000133.1 GCA_013153865.1 Chlorobiota bacterium
CTTCAAAATCTTCTATAAAAACATCTTTATTATGCGGAATCATTACTTCCGCATTGTTAATATCCGGTTTTTTTATATCCGTTTTCAGTATTTTAAAATTTTCGGCACCGTTTGAGTTTGTAAGAACAAACAAGCTGTCGTCGTGCGGTTCGATATGATATTCGTGATTTGCCGAACGCGGAATAATAATTTTAAATTCGTCGTCGGGATTATTTGCGTCTAACATACGATATTCCGAAGATAAAGTGCTTAAAGAAGCCAAAAATATGTATTTGTCGGACTTGCTTTTAGATACTGATATGTAAAAAGTATCGTCGTCTTCGGTGTAAACCGTTTTATCCTCTTCGGAAGAAGTTGCGAGGCGATGTTTCCAAAGTTGGTATTCTCTAAGTGTTTTTTTGTCCTTTTTAATGTAAAAAACCGTTTTATTATCATTTGCCCATACAAGTTCACCGTCGGTATTTTTAATTATGTCGGGTAATAATTCCCCCGTTTCGAGATTTTTAAAACGTATTTCGTAAAAACGTCTTCCGACTGTATCGATACTGTAAGCCATTAGTTTGTTATCGGGGCTTATACTGAATCCCGCCACATGAAAATAAGGGAATCCTTCAGCAAGAGAATTTACGTTAAGTAAAATTTCTTCGTCATTATTAAGGTTATCTTTTTTACGGCAATATACGGGATGTTCCGCCTGTGTTTCGTATCTTGCGTAATAATAATATCCGTTGTCTTTGTACGGTACGGAAGAGTCTTCGGGTTTAATCCGTTCGGCTGTTTCTTCGAATAATGTTTGCCTGAGTTTTTCGGTATGTTTTAATTTTTCGAACAGGTAACGATTTTCGTCTTCGAGGTATTTAATAACTTCGGGATTTTCTTTTTGATTCATCCAATAATAAAAATCCGTACGCGTATTGCCGAATTTTTTAAGTTCTTTTTTGATTTTAGAAGCAACCGGTATTTTTATATTTTTTTCCTTCTTGCATGAAGATGTAGCAGCCATAATTTCAGTAATAATAAAAACAGAGAATATTAAATATAATTGTTTTTTCATTTCTTATTTTGCCGTTAAAACCGTGCAAAAACAGGATTAAATTCGGCAGTAAAAAGCAGTAATTCAAAAGAAATTATTTATTTTATCGAAGTTCGAAATTTTTTCCGAGGTATTTTTCTCTTACTTCTTCGTTGTCGGCTAATTCTTGAGCCGTGCCGGATTTCAGTATTTTTCCTTCGTAAAGGAGATAAGCTCTGTCGGTAATGCTTAAAGTTTCGTGAACGTTATGGTCGGTAATAAGAACTCCTATATTTTTATCTTTTAATTTCGAAACAATTGTTTGTATGTCTTCCACGGCAATAGGATCGACACCGGCAAAAGGTTCGTCGAGCAGAATAAAAGCCGGGTCTATGGCAAGAGCTCTTGCTATTTCCGTTCGTCGTCTTTCACCTCCCGAGAGTTGTATTCCTTTACTTTTTCTGATGTGTGTAAGACCGAACTCTTCAAGAAGTTTTTCGGTTTTCATGCGTTGTTCTTTTTTACTTAAGTTTGTCATTTCAAGAACGCTGAGTATATTATTTTCGACACTCATTTTTCTGAATACCGATGCTTCCTGCGGCAAATATCCTATACCCATTTTAGCTCGTTTATACATTGGAAGTTGCGTAATATCGACATTATCGAGAAAAACTTTTCCGGAATAAGGTTTAATAAAACCTACTATCATGTAAAAGGTTGTTGTTTTTCCGGCACCGTTAGGTCCCAGCAATCCTACCACTTCGCCTTTGTTAACTTCAAGAGATACTCCTTTTACAACGGTTCTTTTTCCGTATTTTTTTACGACATTATCGGTATATAATTTCATAAGAGTATTTTTTGAGGCTGCAAGTAATTATTTTAACTGCAATTATACATTATTATTTTATTATCCGGAAATTTTATCCTTAATTATTATTTTTGTGATTTTATAAATTACGGTATGTACGACAAAGCCGATTTTTTTATTTGCGAAGATAAGTTTGTAAGAACTGAAGAATTTAATATTAAAGAACTTGAAAAGGGTTTTTCTGTTTATGAGGTTGTAAAAATCACAGACGGCATTCCGCTTTTTCTTCAAGATCATCTTAATCGTTTTCATCAATCCGCCGCTTTAAAGAATGTAAAAATTCCTTATACGGATATTGAAATAGAAAATAAGATACACCGCCTGGCTGATATTAATGATATGAAAAACGGACGATTGAAATTTGCCGTAAGATTTTATGAAGGAACGACAAAGTTAATAATGTTTTTTTTGGAGCCGATTAATCCGAGTATCGAAGATTATAAATCGGGAGTTAAGATAATATCCGCAAAAGCCGAAAGGAAAAATCCGAATGCAAAAATAATTAATCATGATTTGAGAAACAGTATTAATAAATTAAAAAAAGATGCGGATGTATTTGAGGTATTGCTGGTTAATTCCGAAGGAATTATTACGGAATGCAGCAAGTCCAATATTTTTTTCGTTAAAAACGGAATTATTTATACGCCGTTTTCGAAAGATGTTTTGAGCGGAATAACTAGACATTATATTTTTAAAACAGCATCCGAAAAAGGTATTGACTTACGCGAACGTAACATAAGAATAAATGAAGTTGATTCTTTCGAATCGGCGTTTATAACAGGAACTTCCATAGGGGTTTTGCCTGTTTCGGTTATCGACGATATTGCTTATTCGGTTCCTGACGGAACGGTAAATATTCTTTCGGAAGCATATTTAAAAACTGTTGAGTCCTATATTTTATCTAAAAAGATGCGGAAACCGAGAACATAAAGTTTATGCCCGGAGCCGCAATTCCGGAAGAGTAAGGTCTGTATCTCATATCCGTAATATTTTCCGCAGCCGCTTTAATTCCGATTTTTTTATTAAACTGATAAGATAAAATAAAGTTAGCGGTGTACCAAGCCGGCGAATAAGGATTTCCGTTTTCGTCTTCGGCATACATATATGTTTTGTCTCTTTCGGAATCCGCCAAATCGTCGTATGATATTTCTCCGTTATATTCGAAATATAAGTCGGCACGCAGTTTATCCGCTTTAAAAATAAAATGAGTGGAGCCGAAAGGCGGAGCAACATGTCTTAAAGGTTTATCGTCGGAATCTTTTCCTTTTGTAAAGTTAAATGAAGATTTAATACTTAAATTTTCGGAAATATCGGCATTAAGAGATACCGTAAATCCGTAAACAAATGCATAATCGGCATTTACGACCGCCTGTACTTTGCTTAGTTCGCCGTCGTAAATAACAGAGTCTTGTCCGTTAAAAGTAAAATCGTCTCTTACAAGGGCATTATCAAGATATGATGAGAAGATTGCCGCATCGATTTGAAATTTATCTGCAAATGTTTTTGAAATTCCCAAATCGATATTATATATGTATTCCGGTCTTAAATCGTCGTTAGGTACTATTACGCTTCCGGGTTCGGAGTCGAATATTTTTGCCATATCGTCGATATTCGGAGCTCTGAATCCAGTTCCGGCATTAAATTTAAAGAGCCATGTTTCCGGTCTTACGGTAATTCCGAGATTTCCGTTTAATGCGCCCGTATTAAGGTCTGTTTCGGTAAAAGGGAAATCATAGAATACGGTATCGAGCTGTGCGTAAATATTTATGATATTGTATCTTAATCCTGCGGAGAGAGTTGTTATATCCGAAATATTATTTTTAAAAGATGCGTAAACCGCATATTCGTTCCAATCCGAATCGTCGGGGTATCTGCTTGCGATTTCGCTTTTTTCTCCGGTAAAAATATTTTTTTCTGTTCCTGAAGAATATACTTTGTCAAGAATTGCTTCGGCACCGTAGTAGATATATGATTTTTCAGAAATTTGTTTTTCAGCGTCCAAATTAAAAGACAGTGCTTTAACATCTTCGTAACGTTCTCTTATTTCGTCGCTAAGATATTTTCTGTCGTGTCTGCTTTCTTCGTAATCTTGATAAGCGACCGTAAATTTAAATTTATCGAACAGTTTTGTTTTATTACCGCATTCAATTCCTATATTATGCATAAGCCATTTTTGCGGACCGTAATACCACTCGGCATATTTAAGATGTCCGTCGCTGTATTGCAACAGTCTGTCGTAGCGCGGGACATCCGAAGTTTCTGAATAGTAGAATGCATAATTAAGTTTTAAACGGTTATTGAATTTATGCGAAATTTTTTGTATAAGACTTAATTGAGAGAATCCGGAGAATTTTTGCAGTTCTTCATCGGAATTTCGGATAATCATATCGATTCCGTTGTTTGTTATTATGTATTCTTTTCTTAAATATTCGTCGTGTCCTCCGTTGCTTCCCATTTTAAGGTCGTCGTAATCGCTGTATGAGAAACTTGTCAGGAAAGCTGTATTTTCAGTTGCGAGATTAAAATCTGCATGTCCGGTTTTTTCTTTATCTGCCGAAGAGAATCTGCCGGCAATATTTCCTGAGAATATTTTTTTTTCGTGTATTGCAAATTCCGGTTTAAGTGTATGAAGGTCTATTACTCCGCCTATTGCATCGCTTCCGTAAATAACCGAACCGGGTCCGAGTATTATTTCGGAACTTTCTATGCTGTTTGCATCAACCGAAATAATATTTTGCAGGTTTCCGCTTCTGTATATTGCATTGTTCATTCGTACTCCGTCAACTACCAGTAATATTCTGTTTGCCGCATATCCTCTTATTAAGGGGCTGCCTCCGCCGAGCTGACTTTTTTGAACGAATACTTCGCCTGATGCTTTTAGCATATCGGCCGAAGTTTGAAATACCGTATTTGCAATTGTGCGTTCGGAAATTATTTTTATTCGGTTTGATACTTCGTTTTTGTTTTGTTCCCAACTGTTTGCCGATACCACGACTTCGTTAATATCTAATACGCTTTCAATGAGTTTTACTTTGTAATTCTGTTTTTTTAATTCGGCAAAGGTCAATTTTAAATCAGCGTATGCCGGGTGTTTAAATATTAATCCGTTTTCTTTGTCGAGAAAGGAGATATCGGCTTTTCCGTCTTTGTCGGTTATTGCACAGTCGTTTTTTCCGGAAATAATAACGTTTTCTATCGGGTGTAAATCGGTTTCGTCGGTTACGGTTATTATTTGAGCCGATATGTTCAGGTATATTACGGATAATAAAGCAGTCAGAATTTTTGTCATAAATTATAAATCGTTAAAACTTAAAATTATATTGCAAAAAACGAACCGAACAGGCAGTTTTTTATCAGCGAAATTTAAAAAAACCTGCGGCGGAGATAATTAAAATCCGCAGCAGGCATCGATACAGTTATATTTCGTGATTTTTATTTTAATTATAAATCCGAATTCATTGAAATTATAAATTCTTCGTTGTTTCTTGTCGATTCTATTCTTTGTTTCATAAATTCCATGGCTTCGACCGGATTCATGTCAGATAAGTATCGTCTTAATATCCAAAGTTTATTAAGCATGTTTTCGGAAAGAAGCAGATCTTCTCTGCGAGTTCCCGAAGCGTTAATATTAACTGCCGGATATATTCGTTTATTGGAAAGATTTCTGTCGAGTTGGAGTTCCATATTTCCGGTTCCTTTAAATTCTTCGAAAATAACTTCGTCCATTTTAGAACCCGTATCTATCAGGGCTGTTGCAATAATGGTTAAAGAACCTCCGTTTTCGATGTTACGCGCCGCACCGAAAAATCTTTTGGGTTTATGCAATGCACTGGCTTCCACTCCTCCGGATAGGACTTTGCCGGAAGACGGGGAAACCGTATTGTAAGCTCTTGCGAGTCTTGTAATGGAGTCTAATAGGATAACTACGTCATGCCCGGATTCTACTAATCTTTTAGCTTTTTGTATGACCATTTCCGAAACTTTTACGTGTCTGTCGGCAGGTTCGTCGAATGTTGAAGCCACAACTTCCGCATTAACGCTTCGTTCCATGTCGGTAACTTCTTCCGGGCGTTCGTCGATAAGCAAAATAATCATATATACTTCGGGATGATTTGCAGCTATCGCATTTGCTATTTCTTTAAGTAATACTGTTTTACCTGTTTTCGGCTGAGCAACAATCAATCCTCTTTGTCCTTTTCCGAGCGGAGAGAATAAATCTATTATGCGTGTAGCGGTAGATGAAGCTTTGTCGGTAATATTAAATTTTTCGGTAGGAAAAAGCGGCGTAAGATGTTCGAAATGTATTCTGTCTCTTATTTCTTCGGGTTTTCTTCCGTTAATAGAGTCAATTTTAATAAGAGGGAAATATTTTTCGCTGTCTTTAGGCGGGCGTATTTGCCCTTTAACAGTATCTCCCGTTTTAAGACCGAAAAGTTTTATTTGAGATTGCGATACGTATATATCGTCGGGGGAATTAAAATAGTTGTAATCCGAAGATCTGAGAAAACCGTAACCGTCGGGCATTATTTCCAAAACACCGGTGCTTTGAATTATTGCGTTAAATTCGAATTTAGAGTTGAATCCTTTGCTTTTTTCGTTATTGTTATTTTCGTCGTTTTGTCTTCGTTTGTGGTAATTTTGATTTTGTCCGTTACCGTTTTTCTTGTCGTAGTGTTTGTTATTGTTTTTTTGTTCGTTTTGCGGAGATTTATTATCGTTTTTTTTCTTATCCTGCGTTTTATCCTGAGATTGGGTTTTTATATCGTTTTGGTTGTTTTGTTTATCTTTGTCTTGTTTATTTTCTTCTTTTTCGCCGGTATCCGTTTTGGTTTCTTTTTGGTCGGATACTTGTTTTTCTCTGTTTTTATCTTGTTCTTCGTTATTGTTTTGCGTTTCGTTTTTTGTTCTTTTAAAGTGTTTTCGCTCTTTTTTGGTTTTCTTTTCGGTATTATTATCGTTTTTTTGTTGTTTTCCGAATATTTTACCCGAAGAAGTTTTTTTATCTGATTTTTTTTCGTCGGAGACGGATGATTTTGCCCCTTTGATAGCCGCTTGATCCAAAATTTCGTAAATCAGGTCTTGTTTTTTGAATTTTTCGACTCTTTTAATTCCCAATTCCTTTGCAACAGCTCGCAAATCTAATACCTTCATCTTCTGAAGTTCCAGAATGTCATACATCATGTATATAAAATTTAGTTAAAATAATTTTTAAGAAGTTTTATTTTTAAAATCAACAGTTGAGATCTGTTTAAAATAGCATC
>JAADDR010000184.1 GCA_013153865.1 Chlorobiota bacterium
ATCGAAAACAAAACAATATCAGATACAATTTTAATTCGTTTTAATTTCATCAGTGATAATATAAACACCGGAAAAGAAGGATGGATGATTGACGATATTCGTCTTTATAACGTTGATTTAGGCGGAAATATTAAAACTCTGTCAAACCCGAAACATTCTGTTATACAAACAAACCCGATACAAGACAAGTCTTTAGTCGTTTTTGACAAACCATATCCTTTTTTAACTGTGCAATTGTTTGATTTTCAGGGAAAATTGTTGCTAAATCAAAAATTATACAATACAAAAACCTTTATGTTTAATCGGAATAATTTGCCCGAAGGAATGTATTTTTTAAAACTGAATTTTAATAATCAATTTTCGGAAACACAAAAACTCATTATTGCAAATTAACGGATTTCCTCCGTTTAATTTGATAAAAACAAACTATGCAAAATTTTATAAACAAAATCGAACAAGCCGGAGAGCTTGTAAGAATAAAAACAAAAGTAAATACCGAACTCGAAATTGCCGAAATTGCCGACCGTATGTCAAAACAACCGGGCGGAGGCAAAGCTCTGCTGTTCGAAAATAACGGAACAAATTTTCCCGTACTGATAAATGCGTTGGGTTCCGTAAAACGAATGCAAATTGCTCTCGGCGTTAATAATTTTGACGAAATCGGACAAGAAATCGAAAATTTGTTTAAAACGATAACTTCGCCGAAAAAAGGATTTTTCGACAAACTGAAAATGCTTCCCGAACTTGCCGCATTGTCGTCATATATGCCTAAAACAACTGCCGGCAAAGGAACTTCGCAGGAAGTTATACATCTTAATCCCGATTTGTCAATCCTTCCGGTTCTTAAAACTTGGAGTCGCGACGGAGGTAAATTCATAACCTTGCCGCAGGTAATAACAAAAGACCCCGTTACGGGGATACGAAATGTCGGAATGTACAGAATGCAAATTTTCGATAATAAAACAACCGGTATGCATTGGCACAGGCATAAAACCGGAGCAAGACATTTTTCCGGATATAAAAAACTCGGAAAAAAAATGCCTGTTGCCGTTGCTCTCGGCGGACATCCGGCATTAACTTATTCCGCAACGGCACCATTGCCCGATAATATCGACGAATATATGCTTGCCGGATTTCTGCGAAAAGAAAAAGTTAAGCTCGTAAAAGCAATGACACAGGATATTTACGTTCCGGCGGAAGCCGACATAATAATAGAAGGTTATGTTGACCCCGAAGAAGATTTTATTCTCGAAGGACCTTTCGGCGACCATACCGGATTTTTCTCTTTGGCGGATATGTATCCGAAATTTCACGTTACGTGCGTAACACATAAAAGAAACGCCGTATATCCCGCAACTTTGGTGGGAATACCGCCAATGGAAGATGCTTACGTCGCACGGGTAACCGAACGCTTGTTTTTGCCTCTTATAAAAATGAGTATGCTGCCCGAACTTAAAGACATGAATATACCGGATGCCGGAGTTGCCCATAATCTTACTCTCGTAAGTATTGAAAAATCTTTTCCCGGACATGCTCATAAAATAATGACTTCGCTGTGGGGCGCCGGACAAATGATGTTTAACAAAATACTTGTTGTTTTCGACAAAAAACCAGACGTTTCCGATTATATACAAGCCGCAAAAATTGTTTCGGAAAATGTCGATCCCGAAAACGACCTTAATTTTATGAAAGGTCCGCTCGATGTTTTAGACCATTCTTCCGACAAATTCGCTTACGGCAGCAAACTCGGCATCGACGCAACCGAAAAATACGAAGAAGAAAAACATAAAACCGAAAAACTGAAAATTAATCCTAAAACCGCAGAACCGGATATTATCGACATAAAAAATAAATTTCCGGAAATAAAAGAAATAAACGACGAGCTTTTAAAATCAGGCATTTCCGTTTTGTTTATTTCGATAGAAAAAAACAAAAAAAATCATGTTAAAAAACTTTCCGAAGAACTTATTAAAGAACAGGGTATAAATAAAATAAAGTTTCTGATTTTTGTCGATTATCCCGTTAACGTGTTTGACACGGAACAAACAATATGGATTTTTGCCGGAAATTTTGAACCTTTGCGCGATTCTTTTATTTTTAAATCAGAAAAGGAAACCGAAGTTTCACATGCCGTTTTCGACGGAACGAGAAAACGTGCCGACATTGATAATTTTAAAAGAGATTGGCCCGATATTGTAACTTCCGATGAGGAAACAATAAAACTCGTTGACGAAAAATGGGATAAATACGGTATGGGAGAGTTTATACCTTCGCCCTCCGTAAAATATAAACATTTGGTAATGAGCAAAACGGCAATTGTTGAATAAAATCTGATTTTGTATTTTCGTAAAATGCCCGATAAACGCATCACATATAAAGAAGCATTAAGCAAAGCAATGTATCTTTGTTCAAAAACCGAAAAATGCAAATCGGATATTCGAAAAAAATTATACGATTGGAAAGCAAATCCCGACGATATCGAAAAAATATTATCCGAACTCGAAAAACAAAAATTTATTGACGAAAAACGCTATGCCGAATATTATGTTCGCGATAAATTCAGGTTTAACAAATGGGGAAAAATAAAAATAAAAACAATGCTTTTGCAAAAACAAATTCCCGAAAAAACAATAAATAAAGCTCTTGCAGATATTCCGGAAAAAGAATATATCGAAACTCTGAAATATCTTTTGAAACAAAAAGAAAAAACTTTAAATGACGGCGATTATTACAAAAAAAAACAAAAAATAATACGTTTTTTGACATCAAAAGG
Organism: Chlorobiota bacterium; assembly: GCA_013153865.1. Lineage (GTDB taxonomy): Bacteria > Bacteroidota > Bacteroidia > Bacteroidales > JAADGE01 > JAADGE01. The sequence goes on from JAADDR010000184.1 coordinate 2,774, forward strand.
TTTTGAAACGGATACGGTATTAAGAATATTAGAGTAAATAAAAAAAACTTACTATTTTAGCACGCAAATAAATAAAAGATGTTTGAAAAATATAATGCTTTACTTTCCCCTTTAGATGCAATAAAATTAAATTTTAACGAAACCGGATTAATGATAATGAACATAACGATTGCTCTTATTATGTTCGGAGTTGCACTGGGGATTAAAAAAGAGCATTTTTTGCAAATCGGCAAAAATCCTAAATCCGTAATAATCGGTCTTATTGCACAATTTTTGCTTTTGCCGGCAGTAACATATTTGTTGGTAATTTTGTTTAAGTTTCCGGTATCCATATCGTTGGGAATGTTGCTGGTTGCGTCTTGTCCGGGCGGTAATGTTTCTAATTTTATGACTTCTCTCGCAAAAGGAAATGCGGCATTATCGGTTACTCTTACGGCTTTTTCCGATTTAATATCGATAATAATGACACCGCTTAATTTTGTTTTTTGGAGCGAACTTTACATAAATACCGTTCCGTTGCAAAATCCGATAGAAATACCTTGGCAGCATGTTTTCGAAACAATTATTATTTTAATGGGAATACCTTTAACTGCAGGATTGTGGTTTGCCCGAAGATTTCCGAAAATTACCGAAAAAATTTACAAACCCATAAAATGGAGTTCCGTTATAGCATTTATAGGGTTTATTGCCGGAGCCGTTGTTGCTAATTTTACGCATTTTTTAAACTATTTTTTATTGCTTTTGCCGATAGTTTTAATTCATAACGCAACGGCGTTTATTATAGGAAATGCCGTTTCGAGAGCTTCTTCGCTTTCTGTTACCGACCGTAAAACCATAACCATAGAAACCGGAATACAAAATTCGGGAATAGCATTGGTTTTAATTTTCAACAAGCATATTTTTCCGGACGGATACGGCGGTATTGCTTTTATTGCTGCTGTTTGGGGTATATGGCATATAGCATCCGGACTTATGTTGAGTTTTTGGTGGGCAAAATATTCCGAAAAACATAAAAAAGCAAAAATCAGTTAAACTTAAAACTGTAAGATACCGAAGGTATTATCGAAAATAAAGACAAACGCACGGCTTGAAATTGAGTGGAGTTTTCAACCCTTTCAAAACTTATTTGATAAGCATTTTTACGGGCATAAATATTGTAAACGGATAAATTCCAACTCGATTTTCCGTGCTTTTTTTTCTTGTTGTAATAAGTTACGCTTATGTCTCCGCGGTGATAATCGGGCATGCGATATCCGTTCCTTTCGGTATAAAGCATAACAATTCTGCCGTCAACAATATATCTTCCGGAAGGAAAAGTAACCGCATCGCCGGTATAATAAACCCAAGTAGCGGCAAAACTCCAGCGGTTGCCCGGTTTGTAAATTGCCGTAATCGAAAAGTCGTGCGTTCTGTCGTGCCTTGCCGGAAAATATTCTCCGTTATTTATTTCGTCAAATTTTCGTTCTGTTTTTGATAATGTGTAACTTATCCAGCCGGTAAATTTACCGTATTGTTTTTTTGCATAAAGTTCGACTCCGTAAGACCTGCCCGTACCGAAAACCAATTCCGCTTCCAGATATTTGTTTACCATAACATTGGCACCGTTTTTATAGTCTATTACGTTTTTAAGGTCTTTATAATACAACTCCGCCGAAACTTCAAACATGTTATCTTTAAAATTTTTGTAATATCCTGCCGAAAATAAATCGGAAATTCCGGGCGGAACAAGTTTTGTTGTCGGATACCAAACATCCGCCGGAGTCGAAGATGTTGAGTTCGACAACAAATGAATATATTGCGAATTTCTCGTGTATGTCGCTTTTACGGCATTTTGCCGGTTTATGCGGTAGTTTAAAGATATTCGGGGTTCTAAATTTTTATATGTTTTTATTATTTCGTTTTTTTTGTAAAAAACAGAATCTACCGGTTCTCCTTGCGAGTCGAACTCGTAAACCGTTCCCGGACCCGAAACGGCAAAACCCGACAAACGGCAACCGTAAATAATTTTAAGAGAATTTAAAGGTTCGTATTCGTGAGAAACATATAAAGCATTTTCGAAGGCATATTTATTTTCCGTTTTTATGTCGTTAAAATATTCTACTTCGCTTGCATCAACTTCTCCGGGCAAAAAAACATGATACTCGGAACTTATTCCGAAACGAAGTAAGTTTTTGTTATCGCCGAAATACTGAAAATCTTCTTTAAGACGAAAATCTTTTACCGAAGAGTTTAATTTTACGGTTCCTTCGTCGGTAAAGAACCCGACACCGAACATATAATCGTATTTACTGTATATTAAAGATGTGTTTAAAAACAGTTTATTGCCGAACAATTTGTTCCATCGAGCCGTTCCGGTAATATTTCCCCAGTTCATACTCATAAGGTTGTCGAAGCCGAAAACGTCTCTGCCGGTATATCCGGAAAGAAAAATGCGATTTTTATTGTTTATTTTTAAATTTGTTTTGACATTCAAATCATAAAAATACAACTCTACGTCGTGTTTATTGTCTTTAGGTAAAAGAGCCGAAAAAATGTCGGCATATGTTCTTCGCCCGGAGATTATTAAAGACGATTTATTTTTAACAACAGGTATCTCAGTCGTTAAACGCGAAGATATAAGCCCGATACCGCCCGATATCGAAAATTTTTTGTTGTTGCCTTCTTTTGTTTGTATGTCCAAAACCGAAGATAATCTTCCTCCGTATTGAGCCGGTGCCGTTCCTTTGTATATTTTTACGTTTCTTACGGCATCGGAGTTAAATACGGAGAAAAATCCCATAAGATGCGATGCGTTATAAACCGATGCTTCGTCGAGTAAAATAAGGTTTTCGTCCGCTCCGCCTCCGCGAACGAAAAAACCGCTGCCGCCTTCTCCCGCCGATTTTATTCCGGGTAAAAGTTGTATGGTTTTTAAAATATCCTGCTCGCCGAAAATAACCGGAATTAGTTTTGTGTCTTTTGTATTTAAAGTGTTTACGCCTGTTTCCGCCGATTGTATGTTTTTGTCAGCCGATTTGCCGGTTACGGTAACTTCTTCGAGTTCTTTGTCTTGTGACAGCAGTTCTATGTTAATTGTTTGATTTTTTGAACCGTTTATTTCGAATACAAATTCTTTATAACCTATGCTGTTGCAATACAGTTTTTTTATTCCGGCAGGTATGTTTACGGAGTAAAAGCCGTAAGAATTGCTTGCTGTTCCGTATTGTTTGTTTTCCGAGCGTATAACGGCTCCGGCAACAGCTTCGCCGGTTTCGGCATCGCTTACGGTTCCGCTTATCGTAATTGTTTGTGCCGAAATTGTCGAAATTATGTGAAATAATAAATATGTGATTAAGAATTTTTTCATTCTTCCGTAAAGGTAAGATTGATTTTTTTTCGGTAAAATTTATTTTTTAAAATACAGGTTTTATATTTGCCGAAATTTTTTAAAATTAAAGTATGCTTTATTCTGCCGTATCAAGTTTAGAAGAATTTAATTCGATATTGGAAAAGGAAGATGCCGTATTGTTTTATTTTTCGCACGAGCAATGTAATGTTTGTAAAGTTTTAAAACCCAAAGTGGCTGAATTGCTTCGTGATAATTTTCCTGAAATGAAGATGTATTATGCCGATACGGTTTTGAATCCGGATATTGCCGGGCAAAATAAAATTTTTGCCGTTCCGACCGTTGTTGCTTTTTTCGGAGGCAGAGAAGGTTTCAGAAGAAGCCGTAATATCGGTATTAACGAACTTGCCGGTTTAATAGAGCGTCCTTATAATTTAATCTTTTCCTGAAATAAACAAGCTGCAGCAATAATTACATTTTCGTTCGCCGGGAGGATTTTCCGCTCCGCATACGGGACAAATGTAAACATCGGATTTGAGGGTGCCGGTTTCGTCAATGTTAATTCCGCAATTGGGGCATTCGAAAACGTTATCCGGAATTTGTTCTCCGCAAAACTTGCAATGCATGTTGATTTTTTTTAAATTTATTTTTTTCTGAAAAAGTGTTTTAAAAACCGATTTCTAATCCTGTCGATAATCGCGGTAATTCGGTTTCGCTTATTGTTTTTTTATATTCGTCGGTAAACAGATTGCTTAAACGGTATTTTACGAATAAAACAACTTTTCCGTG
>JAADDR010000008.1 GCA_013153865.1 Chlorobiota bacterium
TTGAAACCTACAAAAACGGCAAAAAGAACGGAAAAACCAAAGAATTTTACGAAAACGGAAAGCTTTTATTGTCCGGTTATTACAAGGATAATAAAAAAGACGGTGAATGGAAATATTACGACGAACAAGGAAACGTAAAGGAAGTCAAACACTATAAAAACGGTGTGGAAAACGGCTTATATGTTGCTTACAATCCTGAAACCGGATTTGTATCGGAAAAAGGCTTTTATCTCAACGGCTACAAACAAGGAATTTGGAAATACTTTGATTATGAGACCGGCAAATTGATAAGAGAAATAGAGTTTAAAAATGACAAAGTTGTAAATTGGAAAAGTTATGAATAAACAATTGATTATAAGCATTTTTATCTCGATAAATTTAACAAGCTGTTCATCACAAGAGCAAAAACCGCTTTATCAAGAAACTTATAGCATCGGCAAAATAGCAGGCAAAAAAGCTTTTTTCAAAATGAACGAACGGGAACGCAAGATACCTGACAGTATATATCAGGCAGGAGGCTATATTCCCTTTGACAAAAACAGGGCGCGCTTAAAACTGAAATTTTTCAAAAACGGCAAGCGCATCGAAGAAAAAATCGACAGTTTGTTGCCTATGGGCATTCCGGCAATGTGTCTTTACGGCGTTGATGAAAATCTCAACAATATTATTGAAATACCCTTTGGTTTGTGGAGCGGTTCCGTTTTGCGGATTGAACTCAAAGCACCTGCTCATTTCAAAACCACCTGGACGGAATATGAAGACAGGGCAAAAGTTTTTGTAAAAAATCCTGCTGACACTTTAAAACTACAGCATATCACAGTAAACTGCCGGGCACAATCCCTTGTTTTGGACAAACCCGTATCTAAGCACAAAGGAAACCTGATAACCGGACAATTATCATTCGTTACAAAAAATTTTTATAAAAAAGATGAATATTCCGGAAAAATTGATACGCTTTTCGTTAGCGGGAATGTTATTTTTTGCTTTCAGGAATAAAAGCGAAACTGTCAATAAAATTTTAAAAACAAAAAAGCCCCGCGTTTCCGCAAGGCATTGATTTTAAAAGTGAACCCGGAGGGATTCGAACCCCCAACCTCCTGATCCGTAGTCAGGTGCACTATCCGATTATGCTACGGGTCCGTTTTATTCGGACTGCAAAAGTAATTAAAAAATATTCAATCAATATATTTTTTTAAAAAAATATCTTTATAATTTTAAATTTCGCATCTTTCTTAATATTCGTATTTTTGTATTTATGATTTAATCTCAAAAAAAATCCCTGTGGAAATAAAAAAATATGCAGGCATAGACATAGGGTCAAATGCGGCACGATTAATAATAAAAGACCTTTTACCCGCCCAAAACAATTCTCACATCCTTAAAAACAGAGTTTACATTCGTCTGCCTTTACGTCTCGGTATCGATGTTTTTACAAAAGGTAAAATCGGAAACGAAAAAAAAGAAGAATTTGTAAAAGCAATGTTGATATTTAAAGACATAATAGACTACAACAAAGTAGAAACATTCAGAGTTTGTGCCACATCGGCAATGCGCAACGCACAAAACAAAAATGAAATCATCAAAAAAATAAAAGAAAAAACAAATCTCGAAATCGAAATAATAAACGGACACGAAGAAGCACGATTATTATATCTCACAAACAGAGAAAAACTCGAAAAAGGACAATATTACATATCAGCCGACTTGGGAGGCGGAAGTTTGCAGGTAGGATTATTCAAATACACCGAACTTATTCAGGCACACGCCTACAAAACCGGAACACTGAGGTTTATAACAAAAACTGTTGACCCGAAAGAACTTACGGCTCTCGAAAACAAACTTGAAGAACTCAAAAAACAATATCCGGACGCAAAACTTACCGGCTCGGGAGGAAATATTAATAAAATCAGCAAACTTATCGGAAAAAACATTTTATCTTACAACGACCTTAAACTGCTGTATTCGGAACTTATAAACCTGTCTTACGAAGACCGGATAAAAAAATACGCTTTCAGAGAAGACCGCGCCGACGTAATACTGCCGGCTCTTAAAATTTACATGCGATTACTCGAAAAAACCGAAAAAAATACAATCTTTGTCCCTAAAACAGGACTTGCCGACGGCATAACAAGGCAACTTTACGAAAAAGATTTCAAAAAAAACTAAATTCAAAAAAAAATAAAAATGAAAAAATACATAACGATAATACTTACTTTCGTAAGCATAAATATCATATCCGCTCAAACTTACATTCCGCACTCGGCACACAAACAACAAAAAGAATATTACGATTCGCTTAAAATATTTTCTCCCGAAGAATACAAAACATTAACAAAAAGCAAAATAAAATTACCGGAAAATAAAGACGACTGCACACTGCAAAAACTCGTTTTCGGTTGGCATCCGTATTGGCAAAACGGCAGCGAACAAAACTACCGTTGGAATTTACTTTCCGATTTATCTTATTTTTCTTACGAAGTTGACCCGCTTACCGGAGATGCTGTTACAACACACGATTGGGAAACGGCTGCTGTTATTGATTCGGCACAGGCAAACGGAACAAGAGTCAATCTTTGCGTTACGCTTTTCGAAGACCACGACGCATTTTTTGCAAGTGCTTCATCTCAACAAAATCTTATCGACAATCTGCTTACGCTTGTGCAAAACCGCAATGCAGACGGAGTAAACATAGACTTCGAACTCGTTCCGGAAGACCAAGCCGATAATTTTAATAACTTTCTTGTAAATCTTGCCGACCAATTTCATACAAACATACCCGGTTCGCAAGTAAGTATGGCTCTGCATGCCGTAGATTGGAACGACATTTACGACATACCGCTATTGACAAATCATTTAGACCTGTTTATAATAATGGCATACGACTACTATTGGCCCGGCAGCAATCTTGCAGGTCCGTCAGGACAATTATACACAATGAACACTTTCGATTACAATATCTCAAAATCCGTAATTACATATCTTTACGAAGGAGTTCCGAGAGAAAAACTGCTTTGCGGAGTTCCTTATTACGGTTACGAATGGCAAACACAAGACCAATACGTGCCTTCGTCAACTCTCAACAGCGGTGTTGCGCGAACAATAAAAACAATAAAAAACAACTCTTACGGATATTACGACGAAAGAAAACTCAACGAAAACAGCATGTGTTCGTATTACACGTATAATTCGGGCGGTAACTGGCATCAGGCATGGGTTGACGACGAAAATACCATGAAATACAAATACGATATAATCCAACACCAAAATTTGGCGGGTATAGGAATTTGGGCATTGGGCTACGACGACGGATATACCGAAATGTGGGACTTAATTCGCGACCGTTTCAGCAATTGTTCGGTAACACCCTGCCGATACACAATATGGGACTCCGGAGGTCCCAATCACGACCACTATAACCGGGAAAATTATACTTTTACCGTAGCTCCGGATAACGTATCGCTTCTTTCCCTTTCTTTTTCGGAGTTCGAACTCGAAGCGGGTTACGATTCTCTGTGGATCTACGACGGATACGACACCGATGCTCCTCTGATAGGCGGATATTCGGGCAACATAAGTCCCGGATATATCGAAGCATCGGGAAATGCTCTTACGCTTAAATTTTATTCCGACGGAGCAACCGTAAAAAAAGGTTGGACTGCCGAATGGAATTGCAACCCCGTAAACGTGGAAACACTCTCGACCGGTAACTTTAAAATATACCCCAATCCCGCATCCGATGTCGTTAAATTCTCCGAAACTGCCGGCACAATTGAATTAGTCGGGATAAAAGGAAATATAATAAAAAAATACAAGAATGTTTCTTCCGTTGATATTTCCGGTATTCCCGAAGGGATTTATATACTTAAAATAAGTTCGCAAAACAACATCATCGTAAAAAAACTTATTGTTCAACATTAAGAAATGCCGATTTTTCAACTTACCGACGAACTGATTTTTCCTCACCCCGCACTTGCGGAAAACGGCATACTCGCCGTAGGAGGCGACTTATCGCCCCAAAGACTTATTTTGGCATACCAAAACGGCATATTTCCGTGGTATTCCGAAGAAGAACCGATTATTTGGCATGCTCCCGACCCGCGTTTTGTTCTCTTTCCCGAAAAATTTAAAAAATCAAAAAGTTTGCGACTGCTTATAAACAAAAATATTTACTCGTGCAGCATTAACAAAAATTTTGAAGAAGTAATAAAAAACTGCCGGCACATAAAACGCAAAGGCGAAGACGGAACTTGGATTACCGACGATATGGAAAAAGCATACATAAATCTGCATAAACTCGGATTTGCTGTTTCGGTTGAAGTTTACAATAAAAAAAACGAATTAGCCGGAGGACTTTACGGAATAAAACTCGGAAAAATATTTTTCGGAGAATCCATGTTCAGCAAAGAAAGCAACACCTCAAAAATAGCATTGGCATATCTTATCGAAAATACCGATTTAAAACTTATCGATGCGCAAGTGCATACAAACCACCTCGAAAATCTCGGTGCGGAGCACATAGCATTGAATGATTTTTTGGATATTTTGAATAAAAATATTCAGCACACAACAAAACTGCCCGTTAATTAAAATAATTAAATACTTTTATTTCCGTTTTTATTATATTTGCATAAACAATCAAAAAATATTTTAAAAAATGAAGAAAATAATATTATTATCAGCCGTAATATTAACGGTTTACTCTTGCACAACAGTTAAAATGAGCGGAAGAAAACAACTTAATCTTGTTCCTAACTCCCAGATATTTCCGGCTTCTTTTGCTCAATACGACCAATTTATTAAAGAACACAAATTATCAACCGACCAAAAAAATACGGCACGCGTAAAAGCAATAGGCAATAATTTGATAAACGCCGTAAATAAATATTATCAAAAAAACGGTTGGTCAAGCGACTTAAGAGGTTATAAATGGGAAGTTAATTTAGTTGAAGACCCGCAACTAAACGCATTCTGTATGCCGGGCGGTAAAATTGTTTATTACACCGGCTTGCTGAAAGTAACAACAACAGATGCAGAAATTGCCGCCGTTATGGGGCACGAAATCTCGCATGCACTTGCAAACCACGGCTCCGAAAGAATGACAATGGAATACGGACAACAAATAGGCAGCATCCTGACTATGCTTGCAACAAGTAAAGCATCTCCCGAAAACCAACAAAAATGGGCGGCAATTTACGGTTACGGCTCTACTCTCGGTGTTATTCTGCCTTACAGCCGAACCCACGAATCCGAAGCCGACAAAATGGGGCAAATTATTATGGCTATTGCCGGTTACAACCCCGACGCCGCCGCAAACGTATGGGTAAAAATGCAACAACTCGGAGGACAACAACCGCCGGAAATACTCAGCACGCACCCGTCGCACGAAAGACGCATGAACAACCTGCGAAAATGGGCTCCGGAAGCAAAACAAATTGCACGACAATTCGGTGTTACATCATTTAAAAATTAAAACTTTTTCAAATTATATCTTTTCAAATCCTTGCCGCACGCAAGGATTTTTTTATTTTTATACCCCGTATGAAAAACAAAAAACATTACCCTACTTCTAAACTTATTCGCTTAATTACGCATATTGTATTTTGGTTATTTACAAAATATTACGGCATTAAAAAAAATATGCCTGCGGAAATAAAAAAACTCGAACCTCCGTATCTCGTTCTCGGAAATCACGCAGGATATTGGGACCCTTTCATCACCGGATATTTTCTGCCCCGTTTTACGCATTTCGTTTCGTCAGACGCTGCTTTTCGCAATCCTGTCAACCGCTTTTTTCTTAAAAAACTCGGAACAATACCGAAAAAGAAAAGCATACGCGACACAAAAGTTATCAGAGATATTATTTCGGTAATAAAACAAGGCGAAAATGTAGGAATTTTTGCCGAAGGAACACGCACTTGGGCAGGAAACACCCTGCCCGTTGACCCCTCAATCGCAAAACTGATAAAAATGCTTAATGTTCCGGTAACAGTGCCGATTCTAAAAGGAATGAACCTTTTTAATCCGCGGTGGGCATATAAAATCAGACGCACCAAAGTAGAAATCGAATATAAACTTCTGTTTACCGAAAAAGACATTAAGCAACTGTCAGAAAACGAAATATACGAAAAATTTACCGATGCCCTGCAACACGACGAAACAGAATATCAACGAATAAAAAAACACAAAATACACTCACGCAAACGCGCCGAATACATAAATCATGCTCTTTATTTATGCCCCGAATGCAAAGCAATAGATACTTTTTCGGCAAAAGGAAACGATTTTTATTGTCGCTCTTGCGGATACGACATACATATAGACAAATACGGATTTTTCGAACGCAAAAGTTTCGGAAAACTGTATTTCGACAACATAAAAGACTGGTTTAACTTTCAACAAAAAAAATTTGCGGAAATTATCGAAGATAAAATCAAAAAAAGTTATAACGATATAATCTTTGAAGATAAAAAATCGAAAGTATATATCGAAGCCGAAAACAAAAAAAAATTAATTTTTGCGGGAACCGCAGACATAAAACTATATCCGGATAAAATAAAAATCGACTTTAAAGAAAAAGAAAAAGTTGTAATAATGAACTTTAACGATTTACAGACCATAAATCCGCAAGTAAAAGAACAACTCGAAATTTTATACAAAAATAAAGCATACCGTATTACGGGCAATAAACCGGGTGTTTCTTCGTTAAAATGGGAAACAGCCGCAAATATTATCTTTAAACATAACGGGCAAACACATAAATTGTCATCCTATTTGAACATTAAATAAATATTTTTTTCGGCAAAATTCACAAAGGCACCGTTATTGCGGTAAACAAGATAATAAATCGTTTTTTTAAAAAAA
>JAADDR010000145.1 GCA_013153865.1 Chlorobiota bacterium
AAAGAATTTTTAAAGTCCGATAATTGCGATACAAAATGCGGATTACAGGCAAGTTGCGAAGGTAAAACGGTAAGATTAAAAGGTATTATTGACGAAGATAATATTAACGAGCAGAACGGAACCTTTCGCATAACTGATGAAGACGACGAAAACTATTATATCGATATTGCGGTTGATGACGGTATTTCCGAAGAAATATTTTCGAAAATTAAAGACAAAGGCGGAATGCCCGTAAAGACGGAAGGAGTAGCGGAAGGTTTTGATATGCCTACGAATTTTACGTGTAAAAGAGGTTTCTTTTTAAAGGCAAGTGATGCTTCCGAGATAATTTTTTAGTTTTATTGAAAAGCGTATTTGTTTAGAATCACTTTGTTTTGTCCGGAATAAAACTCATTGCTCTTTCGCTGATTGCGGTAATGCTTAATGACGGGTTTACGCCCGGATTCGCCGAAATCATCGAACCGTCGCAGATATACATGTTTTCGTAACCGAAAACTTTGTTGTTCTTATCGATAACACCTTGCGAAGCATCTTTTCCCATTACCGCACCTCCGAGAATATGTGCCGTTGACGGAATTCCGGTAAGAGTTTCCGTAAGCATAACTGTCGGTTTACCGTTAATAATTTCGGCATATTTTTTTGCAAGATTATGAGCTTCCGGTATAAATGCCGTAGGTTTTTTGCCTTTTTCGGCTTTTGTTCCTATACCGAATAATTTTTTTCGAAGTTTTAAGGTGCTGTCGAGATGTTGCATAAATAAGACAACACTTGTTTGTTTTCCGAAATCCGGAGCAAAAAATATTTTAAACCATTTTAAGGGGTCGGTAAACGGTGTTATTATCAATTTTACAATTCTCAAAAAAAAGTTTTTTTCGTTTACGGCAGGCATCATTAAAATCCTCCAGAATCCCGAACCTTTACCGTATCGCACCGGTTCCGCATTTGTATGTTCGTCTGTTTCTATTATCGAACCTATTGCTATTCCGTCCGACATGTTTTTGTTTTTGTCGCTTGTTACCGTAAGTATAAGAGCTTCGTTGTTTGTTCTTACATTATTGCCGATTGTATCGCTTATATTCGGCAGGTTTTTCTTTTTTTGCTTTAACAGCAGAGGTACGGTTCCCAATACGCCTCCGGACAAAACAACACCTTTTGTTTTAATCTTTTTCTCTTTTTTGTAAAATAAACTCGTTGACTTTTTAAATATTATTTCATACCCGTCGGAGCCGTTTTTACCGTCAAGCGGTATAATTTCGGTTACTTTATGTTCCGGTATAATTTCGGCACCGAGTTTTCTTGCAAGATACAAATAATTTTTATCCAAAGTGTTTTTTGCATTATGCCGGCATCCTGTCATACAAGCTCCGCATTTTATACAACCTGTTCTCGATGGTCCTTTGCCTTCGAAATAAGGATCGCTTACCGTTTTATCGGCTTCACCGAAATAAATTGCAACTTTTACCGGCTTAAATTTATCTTTTTTTCCGATTTTTTCCGCAAGTTCTTTAAATGCTTTATCACTTTCTCCCAAATAAGTATTTTCGATTGCTCCGAGCATCTTCCATGCGGTTTCGTAATGCGGCTCCAGTTCTTTCTCCCAATCGGTAAGTTCTGCCCATGAGCCGTGATTAAAAAATGCTTTTTCGGGTTTCGGAAGCGTATTTGCATAAACCAGCGAACCGCCGCCCACGCCTGTTCCCGTTATAGCCGAGATATGTTTAAAAAAACTTATTTTCTGAATACCGTATAATCCTAGAGCGGGAAGCCACAGCCATCGTTTTAAGTTCCAGTTACTTTTGGGAAAATCTTTATCGGAATATTCTTTTCCTTTTTCTATTACCAGAACTTTATATCCTTTTTCGCTCAGTCGTAAAGCCGAAACTGAACCGCCGAAACCGGAGCCGATTATTACAAAATCGTATTCTTTTGTTTTATTCATAAAATCAAAAATATCTTAAAATATTAATAAAAGAAAAAAACATATAATTTTTATTTATTTTTTTATTCTTATTTCGTTATATATTAAAAAAATAGTATATTTGTTCGTAAAAAAGCGAAATATGATTGAACTCACACAAGAAACCGTTATTACCGAAGATCAGGAAAAACTTGCAAAATATGCCAAAGCTTTATCGCATCCCGTAAGAGTTTATATTTTGGAATTGCTTGAAAGCAAAAAAAATGTTTACAGCGGAGATTTGGCGGAAGAATTACCTATTGCACGTTCTACTCTGTCTCAACATATTAAAGAACTTAAAGATGCGGGTTTAATATGGGGAAATTCCGAGCATCCGAAAATCCGTTATCAGTTAAATCCTAAAAATTGGGATGATGCCAAACGTATATTTACACGTTTCTTTTGGTAAAAAATCTTTTTCCGGTTAGATTTACCGGATGAAAATTTTAATACTTTGCACGGGAAATACATGCCGCAGTAAAATGGCCGAAGGATTTTTAAAATCGTTCGACGAAAAACTTGAAGTATATTCCGCCGGGACCCTTCCCGAAAAGCAGGTAAATCCTGTTGCCGTAAAAGTTATGGCAGAAAAAAATATAGACATTTCTTCCCGTAATCCCGAAAATGTTAAAAAATATATTAACGAAGATTTTGATTATGTAATTACCGTTTGCGACGAAGCAAACGAGATTTGTCCGGTCTTTACCGGTAAAGTAAAAAAACGTTTGCATAAAGGATTTGAAGATCCGGCAAAAGTAAGAGGTAATAATGATTTTGTTTTATCGGAATTCAGACGTATAAGAGATGAAATAGAAAATGAGTTTAAAAATTTTCTGCGCTCATTAAAATATTGATACCGAATTTAATTTGAAGTTCTTTTTAAATATAATAATAACATGTCTCATAACCATTCGCACCGTCATCATTCTCATTCTCATTCTAATTCTAATATAGGAATAACAATAGTTTTAAATATTGCCGTAACCGTTGCACAAATTGTCGGCGGTATTATTTCGGGAAGTACCGCACTGCTTTCGGATGCTGCTCATAACTTCAGTGATGTTTTTGCTCTTATAATAAGTTATGCGGCGAAAAAACTTTCGGGCAGGGAAAAAACCGAAACCAAAACCTTCGGTTTTAAGAGGGCGGAAATTTTTGCCGCTTTTATTAATTCATCGGTACTTATCGGAATAGCGGTTGTTTTGTTAATCGAAGGAGTAAAACATTTTATAAATCCTGTTTCCGTTGATGCCGATTTGGTTATAATCTTGGCCGGATTGAGTATATTGCTTAACGGATTAAGCGTTTTACTTATAAAAAAAGAAGCTGAAGATAGTATTAACATGAAATCGGCATATTTGCATTTGTTCAGTGATATGCTTACGTCCGTTGCCGTTGTTGCAGGAGGATTAGCCATGAAATATTTCAACTTATATCGCATAGATGCTTTTTTAACGGTTTTTATTGCTTTGTATCTGATTTTTATGTCATTCGGGATTTTTAAAGACACCGTTAAGATTTTAATGCAGTTTGTTCCCGAAGGTATCAATATCGCAAATATTGCCGAAGATATTTCTAAAATAGAGAATGTAAAAAACGCACACCATATTCATGTTTGGCAACTTAACGAACACGAAATTATGTTTGAAGCGCATATAGATACGGAAAAAGACATAAACATAAGCGATTTTGAAAAGATTTTACAAGAAATAAAACATATATTAAAAAAATACGATATAAATCATTGTAACATACAACCGGAATTTGCGGTAAAAGATGATAAACAAATAATTAATTCCAAACATTGACATACCGAATACTCGTAACAACTGCTGAATTTGGTATAAAATTTATAATTATCTTTGCTTTTATATATTTTTCGGTAATTTTACCGATATTTTTATATGTTTGTAAAAAAAACAAAAGCTGTTTTATCTCCGGAAGTAATAATTTAACAATATGATACAATTCATTTTAAATAATAAATTAATAAAAACGGAAAAATCCGCAAGTTATATTTTACTTGATTTTATCAGATATGACCAACACTTAAAAGGAACAAAATCAGGATGCCGGGAAGGAGACTGCGGAGCATGCACGGTTCTTGTCGGAACACTCGAAAACGGAAAAGTAAACTATAAAAGCGTCGCATCCTGCCTTACGCCGCTCGGAAATATAGCCGGAAAACATGTAGTTACGGTAGAAGGATTAAATGCGGATAAAGGGCTTAATCCGATTCAGCATGCACTCGACGAACATGCGGGAACACAATGCGGTTTCTGTACTCCGGGTTTTGTAGTATCACTAACCGGACATGCATTGTCAAAAAATTTCGGAAAATATGACGAAGCAATAAATTCCGTTTCCGGAAATATTTGTCGTTGCACAGGTTATAAATCTATTGAAAGAGCAACAAAAGATATTGCCGACGGTTTAAAAGCAACAGAAGAAAATTCTCAGGATTGGTTAATCAAAAACAAATACTTACCCGAATATTTCTATGATATAGCAAATCGCCTTGCCGCCATTGAAAATTTGCCCCGTAATAAAAACGGAAAAATAATGGGCGGAGGAACAGACTTGTATGTTCAAAAACCCGATGAAATTTCAGATGCCGAAATTTCGTTTGCCTTAAATAATCCCGAGTTAAAAGGGATATCGGAAGAAAACGGCGAAATAACCGTAGGGGCGGCTGTAACTGCAAACGAAATTATGTATTCGGATATTTTCAATAAATATTTTCCGGAAATAAAGACTTGGTTCAAACTTATCTCGTCGGAGCAGATTCGTAATGCCGGAACTGTTGCCGGTAACTTCGTAAATGCTTCACCCATAGGCGATTTAACCATATTCTTTTTAGCTTTAAACGCCGAACTTACCGTTACAAATAACGAAAATAAAGAAAGAAAAATTTTATTGAAAGATTTCTTTAAATCATATAAACAAGTAGATTTAAACAAAGGTGAGATTATAAAAAATCTGAAATTTAAAATCCCGAAAGAAAACTTTAAATTTAATTTTGAAAAAGTTTCGAAGCGAACTTATATGGATATAGCAAGCGTAAATACGGCTGTTTCATACACTTTGGCAAACGATTTTATCGAAGATATTCATATTTCCGGAGGCGGATTGGCGGCAATACCTAAATATTTCGATAAAACAAGAAATTTTCTGAAAGGCAAGAAACCGACAAAAGAAAATATACGTGCCGCAAGTGATATTTTACTTTCGGAAGTATCACCGATAAGCGACATAAGAGGAAGCAAAGAATATAAACAATTACTTCTAAAACAACTGTTTTTTGCTCATTTCGAATAAAAAAACGCTCCCGAAAAGGAGCGTTTTTTATTTTTTTTATCGGTTCTTAAAAGCTCCTAATCCGGCAAAAACCGCAGCATCGCCGAGTTCGTCTTCAATTCTTATAAGCTGATTAAATTTGGCAATTCTTTCGCTTCTTGAACCCGAACCGGTTTTTATTTTACCCGAAGCAACGGCAACGGCAAGATCGGCAATAGTCGTGTCTTCAGTCTCTCCCGAACGGTGAGAAACAAAAATGTTAAAATTATTTTTGCCCGCAAGTTCTATAGTTTCAAGAGTTTCAGTAATGCTGCCTATTTGATTTACTTTAATTAAAATAGAATTAGCGGCATTTTTATCTATAGCTTCTTGAAGAAGCACTTTATTTGTACATAACAAATCATCTCCTACAAGCTCAACTTTATTTCCTAATGCTTCATTCAGTTTTGTCCATCCTTCCCAATCATTTTCAGCCAAACCGTCTTCTAAAGAAATAACCGGATATTTATCAACCCATTCTTGCCATAATGCAATCATTTCTTCGGAAGTTTTAACCGAATTATCCGATTTAAAGAATACGTATTTACCGTCTCTGTACATTTCACTTGTTGCAGGGTCAAGAGCAATGGAAATATCTTTGCCCGGAGTATAGCCGGCTTTTTCGATAGCTTCGAGTATTACTTCCATGGCTTCTTCATTAGATTTTAATTCGGGTGCATAACCTCCTTCGTCACCGACTCCCGTGCTGTATCCTTTTTCTTTTAATACTTTACCCAACACATGAAACGTTTCTGCTCCCATCCTTATTGCTTCTCTGAATGACGGTGCATTGTGAGGCACAATCATAAACTCTTGAAAATCAACATTGTTTCCTGCATGAGAACCTCCGTTAATAACATTCATGGACGGGCACGGCAATACATGAGCATTAACTCCGCCCAAATAGCGGTAAAGAGGCATGTCTAAACACTCGGCTGCAGCACGTGCAACAGCCATTGATACTCCGAGTATTGCATTTGCTCCTAATTTTGATTTGTTGGGAGTACCGTCCAAAGCAATCATTTTATAATCAATTTCGCGTTGTTTTAATGCATCCGTTCCTGTTAATGCGGGAGCAATAATCTCATTAACGTTTTTAACGGCTTTTAAAACACCTTTTCCCGCATATCTTGATTTATCGCCGTCTCTTAACTCAACGGCTTCTTTTTCCCCTGTTGATGCTCCCGAAGGAACGATAGCACGCGATTTTACGCCGCATTCAAGCGTAACTTCAACTTCTACGGTGGGATTTCCTCGTGAATCCAACACTTCTCTGGCTTTAATTTCTTTAATTTTCATTGTATATATATTTAAAAGTTTGTTCTGATTTTTTCGAGTTTCGCGAAGATTACTTAAATTTTTTAAACTTTAAATTATAAAAAAAAGAAAGTTACGAAAATTTAAACTGCAAAGGAAATAAATTATCATAAATTACCGATAATTTTTATTGCATAAAAAATAATAAATTTATATTTTTAAAGCTATTTTTTAAAAGTAAGGAATG
>JAADDR010000146.1 GCA_013153865.1 Chlorobiota bacterium
AAGACGGAACACTTATATCCGTTAAAAATTACACGAAATCCGAAGGATTTTTGGGAGTGGAAACCGATTTAAACGGAGTATTCGAAGACAGATACGGAAATATTTGGTTCGGAACGGTAAACGGAATTATTAAATATAACCCGCTTGCCGAAAAAAAGAACCTTGTAAAACCCGCAGTTTATATTAAAAACATACGACTTTTTTTTAAAGATTTCGATAAAAAACTTTATTCCGATTCCGTTGACGACAATAACATGCCGTTAAACCTTGTATTACCGTGGAATAAAAATCATATAACTTTCGATTTTATAGGACTGTGCTATTCCAACCCCGAAAAAGTGCGTTACAAATACAGACTTAAAGGACAAAACAACGAATGGTCGCCGCCTGCGGCAGACAGAAAAGCCGTTTTTACCAATATTGCTCCGGGTAAATATACTTTTGAAGTTACCGCATCAAACGACGACGGATTATGGGCGGATACTCCGGCTGTCTTTACATTTACGATAGAACCTCCGATATGGGGACGTTTGTGGTTTAAAATCGGAGGGGCGGTTTTGCTCTTTGTCTTGATTCTTATTTTGGCGGAATACAGAAACAGAGCCCTGAAAAACGCCAAAAATAAACTTGAAAAAACGGTAGAAGAAAGAACATCCGAATTAAAACTTCAAAAAGAACAACTTCAAAAAAACAATATCAGAATTACCGACAGTATAAATTATGCCGGAAAAATACAAAAAGCATTAATGCCTTCGCATAAATTTTTCAGAAAAAGATTTCCGGAAAGTTTCGTAGTATACAAACCGAAAGATATTGTCAGCGGCGATTTTTATTGGGCAAAAGAAATTCGCAGAGGATACGATTCTTATACGGTTATTGTCGCGGCAGATTCAACCGGGCACGGTATTCCGGGAGCATTGGTAAGTATGTTGGGTATGTCGTTGCTTAACGAAATAGTAAGAAAAGAAGAAATAAAAACCGCAAACTCGATATTGGAAGAACTGCGCAAAGAACTTAAATCCTCGCTTAACCAAAAAAATGATTCGGGCGACCGTACCGAAGGTATAGACATGGCGGTAATAATGATTAATGACAAAACACGGGAAATGCAATATTCCGGAGCAAACAGTCCGCTTTACGTTATAAGAAACGGAGAACTTATATTGTTCGAACCTACCGTAAATCCGGTGGGCGTATTTTTAAAAGAATTACCGTTTAAAAATCATTTGTTTCAACTTATGCCCGGCGATATGTTGTATTTATTTTCCGACGGATTCGAAGATCAGTTTAACGGAAAAACAGGCGAAAAATTTAAACTTAAAAGATTCAGAGAACTTCTTTTAAAGATATATAAGAAAAGTTGCATAAGACAAAAACAAATATTAGAAAAAATATTCGAAGACTGGAAAGGCGATTGCGAACAAATCGACGATGTGCTTATTTTAGGATTAAGAATATGATATTTTTAATCGTTACCGTAAAAAAATAAACAGGCAAGAGGTTTCTGACAAAAAAAGCCGGAATCATTTAGCGAAAAATGAGTATGTTTGCAACTTTGAAATAATTGAAAGTGCAAAAAAAAGTATCGTTTCATACAATAGGATGTAAACTTAATTTCTCCGAGACCTCAACAATAGCAAGAGAATTTGCCTCTAAAGGTTTTAAAAGAACAGATTTCGGCAAAGAAGCCGACGTTATTGTTCTTAATACATGCACCGTTACCGGAACGGCAGATAAAAAATGCCGGCAAGCCATAAAAAAAGCGAAAAAAACATCGCCCGGCGCCTTTATTGTCGTTACCGGATGTTATGCTCAAGCCGAAGCCGAAAAAATTGCCGAAATACCGGGAGTTGATGTTGTTTTGGGAATGAACGAAAAGTTTAATTTATTTAAGCATACAGATAATTTTGAGAAAAAAAAACATGCCGAGATTTATTCATGCGAAACATCGTTAATCGAAAATTTCGACGGTGCTTATTCTTCGGGCGACAGAACGCGCTCTTTTCTTAAAGTGCAAGACGGATGTGATTATCCTTGTACTTATTGCACAATTCCGAGCGTAAGAGGCAAAAGTCGCAGCGGGAATATAGAACAGATTGTAAATCAGGCAAATGAAATTGCAAAAAAAGGATTTAAAGAAATAATTCTTACAGGTGTTAACATAGGAGATTTCGGCAGAGGAACCGACGAAAATTTTTCGGACCTTATAAAAGTTTTAGATAAAGTTGAAGGTATAGAGCGTTACAGAATATCATCGATAGAACCTAACCTTATAACGGATGAGGTTATTGAATTTACGGCAAAATCCGATAAGTTTTTACCTCATTTTCATATCCCTTTGCAATCCGGCAGCGATAAAATATTAAGATTGATGAAACGGCGTTATGATACTGATTTGTTTCGCAAAAAAATTGAAAAAATAAATCGCTTAATTCCGGATGCATTTTTGGGCATTGACGTAATTGCGGGTTTTCCGGGTGAAACTGACGATGATTTTAACGATACGCATAAATTTCTCGACAGTTTGGATATTTCGTTTTTGCATGTGTTTTCGTATTCGGTGCGTTCCGGTACTCCGGCTGAAAAAATGCCTGGTAAAGTTTCGGCAAAGGAGATAAAATTAAGAAGCGAAAAACTTCATCGTTTGTCGGATGTAAAACATTCGGCATTTTGTAAAAGATTTACGGATACTTCGCATAAAGTTTTGTTCGAAGCTGCCGAAAGAGGAGGGTTTATGTACGGATTTACCGAAAATTACATTAAAGTTGAAATTCCTTATAATCCGGAATTTGTAAATAAAATAAAGAATTTTGTCATAAAAGAAATTAAAGAAAACGGTAATGCCGGAGGTTATGTGTTTTAATGAACATATAATTTTATTAATCGTTAACTTCCGGAAGATAATAATTCGTGTCAGATTTTGATTCCCGCGGCGGATATGCTTAATGATTGTTCTTCGAATGTTTTATTTAATATTTCTTTTTGTTCGGACAGAGGTTTGCCGGATATTTGCTTTATGAGTTCTTCGAATATTATTTTTGCGGTTTTTATATTTTTTTCTTTGTTCTTAATATTCGTGCAACTTTCGGAAAATGTATATATGATGTCGTTCTTTTTTAGTTCGGCTCTTTTGTTTGTAAAAGTTACTTTTTTGTTTTCGCTTACGCGATATGTGTTGTCGGCTTTTACTTCCGTCAGTTTGTTGTTGCGTATTATGTACAACGGATTACCCGCTCCGGCGTATTGCAGTGTGTAAGTTTCGGTATCTATAAGTATAAGTGCATTGTTTATGCTTGCTTCGTTTTTTTTGTTAGGATACAAAGGCGAGAGCAATTCCGTTGTTTTTTTTGTTAAGTTATCGAGAATTGCAGCTGCGTAATAATTTTCGGATTGTTGTATCTCTTCGGTAACGGTCAGGTCTAACAGCGAAATTTCCGACATAACGGCAAAAGTTTTTATTGCTTCGTTGCATTCCGTAATTCCTCCCGCTGCAAGAACAAAAATGTTTTTTATTTTTTTAAACCAATAAAAACTGCCGTTTACGTTATCGGGCGATTTTGTCAGCAAAAAAAAGTCGCTGAAAGTTTCTTTAATTATATTAACAGGCAAAGTGATTGTTTTGTGTATGTTTTGAGCAAAGTTTTCGGCAGGTTTTGATGTTTTGCCTGTATTTGCCGTTTTTACCGTTATAACTTCCAGTTGATCTTTTATTATTTGTTTTTGCAGATTTATTTCGTCGTTGCGTTTTTTTATTTCGTTTTGGAAATCGTTAATTATTTGCTTTTGCAGATTTAACTCGTCGTTTTTTTTCTTTATTTCGCTCTGAAAATCATTAAAAATTTGCTTCTGTAAGTTTAATTCGTCATTTTTTGCGTTAAGCGATTTTTCGTATTCTATGAGTTTTGTTTCGTAACTTTCAAGTTTTTCGTTTTGTTTTTTCAGCTTTTTTACGTAAATATTTCTTGTGATAATAACCACAAGTAATGATAAAAATGCTGCCGCAAGGGCAGTGGCAAGTAATCCTGCCGAGAAATACTTTTTAATATCCGCCGTTTTGGTTTTAATTGTTCTGATATTTTCGCGCGAAGCAATCATCCATTCTGTACCTTTAACCGGAACCATGTAAACGATTTCGGTTTCGGATTTTTCGCGAAGCAGTCCTCCGGTTTCGATGCCTTCGAGTATTACGTTTCTGGTTTTTTCTTTGTCGCCGGTTTTTATGTTTTCGAGTGTTGACGATGAGGATAGTTCGGCTCCTCTTTTGTCTTTATTAGGATGGCATATCAGTTCGGTATTATATTTATCGAACATGCATATATAATTGTTTTCGTTACCCGAGTTTTCAAGTGCTTCCTGCAAATTGTCGATAATTTCTTTTTTAGGAGTTCCGTTTTTCAGCCGTACTTCAAGCAGTTTTGCCGTATTTTCGGCTTGTCGTTTGGTTGTTTCGAGTTGCAGTTCTTCGTATTTTTTCTGCATATAATCCGATAAAACGGTTATTCCGAGAAATCCTGCGAGCAGTATTATCGAAGCAACCGAAATAAACGAGAATATATACAGTCTTGTTTTCATTTTTGTTTGATTATCGGTTTATGTTTTACGTATGAAAATTATTCGGATATTTTGTAATCCGGATTTTCTATAAGTTCCATTCCGCATTCCGGACAATTTCCGGGAGAATCCGATTTGCCTTTTTTACATCCTAAAGGACATATGTATTTAAAAATTTTGACTTTTTTTGTTTTTTTATCTTTAATGTCTGTTGTGTCGGATTGGCTCTCTGTTATTTGTACAGATTTTTTTGTTGCCGTATCCGTTTTTATTTTGCTTGTTGTATCTTGCAATGTTGTTTTTACGGTTTCTGTTTTATTGGTTTGTTTGTTGCATGATACGGTAAATATTATTTGTAACGTAAGTAAAATTGCAAATATGTATTTAATGGTTCTCATATTTTTTGCTTATTTAAAAAATTAAAACGGCAAGTCGTCTTCTTCGGGCGGGATATCATCTTCCGTAAAAGGAGGCGGCATGTCTTCCTTGTTGTCTTGATTTTCCGTTCCCGTTATTTTCCATGCGCGCAGGTCTGTGTACCAACGTTCGTTATACTCGCGCGATTCGGGATTGAAACTTACGGTAATGATATCGCCTTCGGAGAATTTTTTCAGTATGTCGGTTTTGTCGCCCCATGTCGAGAAACAAACTTTTTTAGGATATTGGTCTTGTGTTTCTATAACAAATTCTTGTTTTATCCATTTCCCGAATTTGCCTTCTCCGGTTTGCTCCGGAAGTTTTTTTATAAGTTTTCCCGTTATTTCCAGATTCATTTTTCTTCAGTTTGTAAAGTTCAAATATAGTAAAAAAACATTTGTTTTAAAAGTATTAAAGAAATGATGTTTGATATTAAGTTTAAAACAAACTTTTGCAATATATTTTCAGATTATTGTTAAAGCCCGGCATAAATAACACCGGGCTTTTTCGGGTATTGTTTTATTTAGTCTATTTCTATTTTTATTATTTTGTCGCCTTGTCTGACGGCATCAATAACTTCCAGACCTTCCGTTACTTTTCCGAAACATGTGTGTACTCCGTCAAGATGTGCGGTGTTATTTCTGGAGTGGCATATAAAGAATTGCGACCCTCCGGTATCTTTTCCGGCGTGTGCCATGGATAATACTCCTCTGTCGTGGTATTGTTTTTTCCCTTCGGTTTCGCATTTTATTGTATAGCCCGGACCTCCCGTTCCGTCTCCTCTCGGGCATCCGCCTTGTAT
The DNA here is from genome assembly GCA_013153865.1 of Chlorobiota bacterium. Classification (GTDB taxonomy): domain Bacteria; phylum Bacteroidota; class Bacteroidia; order Bacteroidales; family JAADGE01; genus JAADGE01. Next base: position 5,771 of record JAADDR010000146.1, read on the forward strand.
TACGAAGTCGGGTATTACTCTGTGGAATGTCAGTCCGTTATAAAAACCTTCTTTAGCGAGTTTTACGAAGTTTGCAACCGTTCCGGGAGCGTCGTCGTCGTAAAATTCTATTTTCATGTTTCCTTTTTCCGTATAAATTGTTCCTGTTGTCATTTTTTGTTTTCTTTTGGTATTATGTTTACTAATTTTATTTTGTAGATTAAGACAGAAAACGGTTTTATGTCACCGGCTTCTTTGTAATAGTAAGCAAGTTCGCTCGGCAGATAAAAAATTGCTTCTTCTCCTTCTTTCATCATCATCAGTGCTTCCTGCCACCCTTTAATTACTGCGGATACTCTGAATGTTTCGGGTTCGCCGTCGTAATTTCCCGCAAATTTTTTCCCGTCTGTCGTATATCCTTCGTAAAAGACGTTTACTTTATCGGTAATTTTCGGAGATTTACCTGTTCCGGGTTTCAGGATTTTGTATTGCAATCCGCTTTCGGTTGTTTTTACGCTGTCGTTTTTTGCGTTTTCTTCAAGAAATTTAAGACCTTTTTCGTAATTTTCTTTGAATTTTATTTTTTTGTCTTTAATCATTTCTTCTTCGGCTTTTTTTCTTATTCTTATCGAATAATCGGCTAAGAATAATTTTACGCCTTTTTCCGTAAGTATTGAGGTATCTCTATCTAAATAGTCTTTTATTCCTGCTGCTACGTTACGTATGTTTATACTGTCGAGTTTGCTTTGTTCGAATTTTCTTCCTATATCCCGACCTATAACGTAGCTTAATGAATCGTTGTATGATTTGAATTTTGCTTTCGGGATGTCGTTTTTGCAAGACGACAGTAAAAAAAGTGCTGCTAAAGTAAATAAAATAGGGTATTTCATATTTTCTTTATTTAACTATTTTATGTAATTCTACTTTAAAAATAAGAGTGCTGAACGGTTTAATGTCTTTTCCTGCTTGGCGAGAGCCGTATGCTAAATCGTAAGGTATGTATAGTTCCCATACGCTTCCTTCTTTCATAA
>JAADDR010000082.1 GCA_013153865.1 Chlorobiota bacterium
ATCTTAGTCTGGCAGTTATGGATTTTAGTAACGGAAATGATATTGAAGGTGTTGGTAATGTAATAAATGGAGTAATGTCTGTTTATATGGTAAAAGGAGGACCATTAGGTTTTTATTCCGGAGTAGTATATTTTGGAATAAACGAAACAATCGGTTGGAGAGAAATGGGAAGGCGACAATATCAGGTTATACAAAATAATCCGAATTGGTGGCGCGTATATGCTCATTAATTATTAAAAATTTAACAATGAAAAAATTAAATTTAAAACATATTTTTAATTATATTTTTTATATGGCATATATAAAAGATGAAAAAAGATGGGCAGGTTCTCCTGTTCTTGCAGGCATTTTAGACGTAAGCTTAACTGTAAATTTATATTTGTTTATTATAAGTTTCGTTTTAGTAATAATGGGTTTTGATTTATACGAAGAAAAAAATATCTTGATTCCGGTTGTTCTTGCAATAGGGACAATTGTGGCATTTATAAATTACTTAATATACGGTTACAAAAAAAAGTATTTAAAAATAATAGAAAAATATAAAAATGAAGATAGCGAAACACGAAAAAAAAACAGATTAATCGTAACCCTGTTCATTATATTTTCACTGTTAGTTATGGCTGTATTATTTGTTGTGTCCGTTATATTATACCGACAAAGACATGGAATAGTCGGTCATTTTTAAACAAAAAATACTTCGTATTTTTTAAAACGACCGGAAATAGTTCTTGCATATTTAAACAATCAACGGATGAATAAAATCCATCCGTTGATTAATTATTCGCGACAATTATTTTGTTTTTTTATTCTTTTTCCAAGAACGGGTATCTGTAATCGACCGGCGGGACGAGAGTTTCTTTAACCGTTCGCGGATTTGTCCATCTTATAAGGTTAAGATAACTTCCTGCTTTGTCGTTTGTTCCCGAAGCTCTTGCTCCTCCGAAAGGTTGTTGGTCAACTACGGCGCCGGTGGGTTTGTCGTTCAGGTAGAAATTACCCGCCGAGTTTCTGAGCATTTCGTATCCTTTCAGCAATGCTTCACGGTCTTTTGAGAATATTGCTCCGGTAAGTGCATAAGGAGAAGTTTCGTCGCAAAGTTTAAGAGTTTCTTCGTATTTGTCGTCGTCGTAAACGTAAATCGTAATTACCGGACCGAAGATTTCTTCTTCCATTGTAACAAAATGCGGGTCGGTAACTTTAATAACGGTAGGTTCTATAAAATAACCTTTGCTTTTGTCTCCGTTTCCTCCGATAAGAATTTCTGCTTTGTCGGAATTTTTTGCTTCGTTAATAAAACTCATAATACTGTCGAAAGCACTTTCGTCGATAACGGCGTTCATAAAATTGCCGAAATCGTCCGTATCGCCGACGGTAAAATCTTCGATGTCATTTTTAACGAAGTTAAAAATATCGTTCCAAAGCGATTCGGGGATATAAGCTCTTGATGCCGCCGAGCATTTTTGTCCCTGATATTCGAAAGCACCTCTGGTAATTGCCGTTGCAACTTGTTTTGCATCGGCTGATTTATGAACGAAAATAAAATCTTTACCTCCGGTTTCGCCCACTATGCGCGGATATGCTTTGTATTTGCCTATGTTGCTTCCTATGGTTTTCCAGAAATGTTTGAAAGTAGATGTGGAACCCGTAAAATGCACGCCTCCGAAATCGGGGTGCGAGAAAATTTCTTTTCCTATAACCGAACCTTGTCCGGGAATGAAATTAATTACTCCTTCCGGCAGTCCTGCTTCTTCGTATATTTTCATTAAATAATAGTTCGATAAGATTGATGTCGTGGCGGGTTTCCAAACTACGGTATTTCCCATAAGCACGGGCGCCATACTTAAATTGGAAGCTATGGAAGTGAAGTTAAACGGCGAAAGTGCGAATATAAAGCCTTCCAAAGGTCTGTATTCCATTCTGTTAATGACTCCGGGCGAGTTGCTCGGTTGGTCGGCGTAAATTTGCGAAGCGTAATAAACATTAAAACGCAGAAAATCGATTGTTTCGCAAGCGGCATCTATTTCGGCTTGGAAAGGGTTTTTGCTTTGTCCTAGCATTGTTGCCGCATTTATCAGCGAGCGGTATTTTGTTGCGAGAAGTTCGGCAATTTTTAAGTTTATCGAAGCTCTTTCTATCCACGGCATTTCCGACCATTTTTTGCGGGCTTCGAGAGCCGCTTCGACTGCCGCTTTTACTTCTTCCGGACCGGCTTTGTGGTATGTTGCCAATACATGACCGTGGTTGTGAGGCATTACAACTTTGCCTGTGTTTCCGGTTCTTATTTCTTTTCCGCCGATTATAAGCGGAATATCAAGTTTTTGATTTTTGAGTTCTTCCAGTTTTTCTCTTAACTCTTTTCTTTCTTTTGTTCCGGGAGCATAACTTTTAACCGGTTCGTTTTCCGGACGGCTGAATTTATAAATTGCGTTTATCATTTTTCGTTTTAATTTAAATTGGTGAATATTTTTCTGCAAATGTATAAAAAAAGAAACGAAACATCTATTGTTTTTGTAATTTAATCTTTTGCTTATGTTATAAATGTTGTATTTTGTAATATGTTGGTGTATAGATACTTGCAGTTTGTTATTTTTTAAAATGATGTTAAAAAACAGGGTGCTTGTTTTATATCAACAAAAATATTATCTTTGATAAAATTGTTTTTTTATTCATCAAAATCATAATAACAATGGCAAAAAAAAATGTAATTATTATCGGAGCGGCAGGTCGCGATTTTCATAATTTTAATACTTACTATCGCGATAATGAAGATTATAACGTGGTTGCTTTTACGGCGGCACAAATACCGGATATAGACGGGCGAAAATATCCGGCTGAACTTGCCGGAAAATTATATCCCGACGGAATACCGATTTATTCCGAAGAAGATCTTCCGGAATTAATAAAAAAATACAATGTTGACGATTGCGTGTTTTCTTACAGCGATGTTAAATATTCCAAAGTAATGGCAATGAGTGCGATAGTAAATGCGGCGGGAGCAAATTTTCATCTTTTGGGACCGAAAGATACAATGATTAAAAGCAAAAAACCGCTAATTGCTGTTGTTGCCACGCGAACAGGTTGCGGCAAAAGTCAGACATCGAGAAAAGTGATAGAATATTTAATGGATAAAGGTCTTAAAGTAATTGCAATAAGACACCCAATGCCTTACGGAGATTTGGTTGCACAAAAAGTGCAGCGTTTTGCAAAGGTTGAAGATTTGGAAAAACATAAATGCACCATAGAAGAAATGGAAGAATACGAACCTCACGTAGTGAGAGGCAACGTAATTTATGCCGGAGTGGATTACGAAGCTATTTTGCGCGCCGCCGAAGACGACCCCGACGGATGCGACGTGATTTTGTGGGACGGAGGAAATAACGATTTTTCGTTTTACAAACCCGATTTAACAATTACTGTTGCCGACCCGCACCGTCCGGGTAACGAACTGTCGTATTATCCGGGAGAAGTTAACTTGCGTCTTGCCGATGCGATAGTAATAAATAAAATGGATTCGGCTTCGCCTGAAGGCATACAAACGGTAAGAGAAAGCATTGCAAAAGTAAATCCGGCTGCGACGGTTATTGACGGTGCATCGCCTTTGCGGGTTGAAAATTACGAAGTAATAAAAGGAAAAAGAGTGCTTGTTGTGGAAGACGGACCTACGCTTACGCACGGCGAAATGAAAATAGGAGCGGGGACCGTAGCCGCAATGAAATTCGGAGCAAAAGAATTGGTTGACCCGCGTCCTTACGTTACCGGAAAACTTGCCGAAACCTTTAAAATTTATCCGAATATAGGCGAACTTATGCCGGCAATGGGATACAGCGAAGAACAACTTAAAGACCTCGAAAAGTCGATTAACAATACCGATTGCGATGCCGTTGTGATAGGAACTCCTATCGATTTAACGCGCATCATTAAAATTAACAAACCGACCGCACGCGTGTTTTATGATTTGCAGGAAATAGGCAAACCCGATTTGGACGATATTTTAACGGATTTTGTTAAAAAACACAATTTAAAATAACGACTTATTGATGCAGGAATCATTTTAATGTCCGGTTTTGCTGCCGGACTTTTTTGTTTCGATATTATTGTCGTAAATATTTTAGGGCGTTTCCGGGAGTTTATCCGGTATTTTTATGAAACTGTCGGCTTTGTTGCCTTTTTTTAAAATAATACCGTTTTTGTCGAGTAAAAAATAATAAGGCAGTTTTCTTACGGCATACAATTTCAAAATATCGGAATTTACGGATTTAAGGTCGGAGACTGCAATCCAATTTATGTTGTTGTTTTTTACGGAGTTAATCATGCGTTGTTTGTCGTTTTCTATAAGCACCGAAAGAATTTCGAAATCTTTTATTTTATTTTCGTTATATATTTTTTGCAATTTACGGTTTTCTTCCGTGCAAATTTTATTATGCAAATCAGTAAAGCAAAGCAATACGTATTTATCTTGTAAAGAAGCTAAAGAAACGGGGGTTCCGGATGTATCGGGCAAAGAGAAGTCGGGGGACTGCATACCTGTTTGTGTTTTTCTTTTTGCGTTTATTATATCTTTAAGTTCTTTGTAGTAAACGGATTGTTTGAGTGTGTCTTTAAAGTTGGAGAAGATAGAGTCTGTTTCTTCAAATGTAAGATAATCAGAAAGTTGATATGTTGTAATGTATAAAGATACAAAACTTTCGTTGTTTTCGAGAGCGTATTTTTTCATAAAATTTATTTCTTCGGATAATATGTTTGCATAAGCAGAATCGGAAGAGTTTAATAATGCCGTATCGTTGTTTTTAATTGCCAGATTTCTTTGTTCTTCGATTTTTATTCTTTTGGTTTCATATACGTTGTTGTTGTCGGAGAATGATACAAATTCCGCATGAGTTCGGGAACCTTTAAGTTCGAGATTACCGGTTTTTATATCCGCATTTATTGTTATGTCGTGCGGATCGGCAAAAAACTGAACGGTATAATCTTCGTTGCCCGAAACAATATAAAACATCTCCGGGGAGTTTATTTTTACGTGTTTGAACTTAAAATCTCCGTTTTTCATATACGAGGAATCTGTTTTTATCAATTCTCCGTTTCTTATTTTGTTTAGTATCAATTTGTTATCGGTAGTTCCGTTTATATGTCCTTTTATTTCGTAATAATTTTTGTTGTTTTGATTTTTGCACGAAAAAGAAGTTATGATAATAAGAAGTAAAAAGAGGTTTTTCAGCATTTCAATATTTTTAGTTACAAATATAATTTTATTTTCAGAATTCATTAAAAATATAAAACTTCGCAGCTTAAACAAAACGTAAAATGGACGATATTTTTGACGGCGGCAGAAAGTTACCTCTAATACAAGAGTTTTACAGCATACAGGGCGAAGGGTATCATACCGGCAAAGCGGCTTATTTTATACGTATAGGAGGTTGTGATATAGGATGCAGCTGGTGTGATACTAAAGTTTCGTGGAATGCAGACATTCATTCTTTGGCAAATACCGATGATATAATAGAAAAAGCTTTTTTGTCGGAAGCAAAATCTATTGTTGTAACAGGCGGCGAGCCTTTAAGTTATGATTTGGAATATCTTTGTAAGAAAGCCGAAGAAAAAGAACTCGCCACATTTATAGAAACTTCCGGAGCATATCCCGTAAGCGGGAAATGGGATTGGATTTGTTTGTCGCCGAAGAAGCAAAAACCTCCTTTGGTCGAGAATTATGCCGTTGCCGACGAATTAAAAATTATTATTTTTGATGATAATGATTTTATATGGGCGGAAGAATGTGCCGCAAAAGTATCCGGGAATTGTAAGTTGTATCTTCAGCCGGAATGGAGCAGGAGAGATGAGAAAACTCCGGAAATTATAGAATATATAAAAAAGAATCCAAAATGGAATTTATCCGTTCAGTTGCATAAATATTTACATATTCCCTGATTATTAGAATTATTTGTTTTCGTTTTTTTTTACCGACCATCCGAATCGTCCTATTCGTTTTCCGAGAATGTAATAAAAACCGTGAGAGTATGACAGGAGTTTTGCTTTGTCGAGCCGGAATCTTCCTGTTTTTTTGTCTATGAGTTTTTCGTCAACATTTATGTTAACGACCTCGGCAATAAACATATCGTGCGAACCGAGATGAATAATTTCCGTTACTTTACATTCTATGTTAACCGGAGATTCTCCTATTAATACCGTATTTATTTTTCTTGCCGGTACCGGTGTAAGATTTGTTACTTTAAATTTATTTATTTCTCTGCCTGATTTTACTCCGTTAAAATCGGTTGCTCGTGCAAGTTTTTCGGTAGTAAGGTTTATTACAAATTCTTTATTTTTTTTTAAAATTTGATATGAATGTCTTTCCGGTCTTACCGATATATATACCATGGGCGGGTTAGTGTTAACTGTTCCCGTCCACGAAATCGTAATTATGTTATATTCATTTTCGGCGGAACCGCAACTTACCATTACTGCAGGTAACGGATAAAGCATGTTGCCCGGTTTCCACTCGATTTTGTTTACGTGGTTCATTCTTCTCGATGTGCGGGTATGAGTTTATAATATTCCACTAATCCTTGGTCGTCTTTTTTACTTATGTTACGACCGAGTTGCCGGGCATCTTTTGAAAATTCGTTTATTTTTACTACTTTGTATGTAATATGTTGGTTTTTTTTCAGTTTAATTGTTTTTGTCCAATCTGCAATTGTATCGGCATTAAAACTTACTGTAAGGGTATATTTTCCGGGTAACAGGTTTTCTATGTCTGTTTCGTCGGAAGGGTATGCGTCTT
>JAADDR010000077.1 GCA_013153865.1 Chlorobiota bacterium
TTATTATTTGTATTCGGCGACAATACAACAAAACATTAAAACAATAATCAAATTTCAAACAACAAATATCAAATTTCAAATTTCAAACAACAAATATCAAAAAAACATATATGAACAATTATAACCTTAACCATTTAAGAGAATTAGAAGCAGAATCAATCTTTGTATTCAGAGAAGTAGCGGCACAATTCGACAATCCGGTAATACTTTTTTCCGGAGGAAAAGATTCCATCGTTATGTTTCACCTTGCCCGCAAAGCATTTTATCCGGCAAAAGTGCCTATTCCTTTGCTTCACATAGACACGGGACACAACTTCGAAGAAACAATAAAATTCAGAGATAATCTGGTTGAAAAATACGGAGTAAAACTATATGTAGGCTCGGTTCAAAAAACAATCGACGAAGGCAAAGTAAAAGAAGAAACCGGATACAACGCAAGCCGCAACGTTTTGCAAACAACAACTTTGCTTGACGCAATAGAAGAACATAAATTCGATGCCGCAATGGGCGGAGGAAGACGCGACGAAGAAAAAGCACGAGCAAAAGAACGCTTCTTCTCGCACAGAGACGAGTTCGGACAATGGGACCCGAAAAACCAAAGACCCGAACTCTGGAACCTCTTCAACGGTAAAAAACGAATGGGTGAACATTTCAGAGTTTTTCCGCTCAGCAACTGGACGGAACTCGACGTATGGCAATACATCTATATGGAAGACATAGAAATACCGAGTTTATACTTCACCCACAAAAGAGAAGTTTTCGAACGCGACGGAGTTTTACTCGCAACAGCACCTTTCATGAAACTGAAACCAGACGAAAAACCCGAAATTCTCGACGTAAGATGCAGAACAATCGGCGATATTACAAACACCGGACTAACACGTTCGAAAGCCGATAATCTGAAAGACATTATCGACGAAATTGCCGCCGAAAGAACAACCGAAAGAGGTCAAAGATTCGACGACAAACGCTCCGAAACAGCTATGGAAGACCGAAAAAAAGAAGGGTATTTCTAAACGGACAATTGAAAATTGAAACTCGGACATTAACTTTACAAAATGTTAACCGCAGAAAATTTAGACATATATAAATTATCGGAAAAATTATCCGACTTAATATGGTTTGATTTCGACAATTGGAATAAAAAAGTGCAAGTAACGATAGGATATCAAATTATTCGCTCCGCCGACGGCATAAGTGCTAATATCTCCGAAGGATACGGAAGATATACTTCAAAAGACAGAACAAAATTTTATTTATATGCAAGAGGTTCTTTTGAAGAAACCAAAACTTGGCTGAGAAAACTTATAAGAAGAAAAATATTAATCGACGAAAAAATATTAGAATACGAACAATTGATTAATGAATTAGGACCGAAATTAAATGCGTTTATAAATAAAACAAGAAACTCAAAACAATAACCGTTTAAAAACCCGAATTTCAAATTTCAAATTTCAAACAACAAATATCAAATATCAAAATAAATGAACGAAAAAAAAGATACAAACGGATACCTCGATATGGAACTTTTACGTTTTACGACGGCAGGAAGCGTTGACGACGGAAAAAGTACACTTATCGGAAGACTGTTATACGACAGCAAATCAATATTCGAAGACCAAATAGAAGCAATAGAAAAAGCAAGCAAAAACAAAGGCAAAGAAGAAACCGACCTCGCACTGCTTACCGACGGGCTTCGTGCCGAAAGAGAGCAAGGCATCACAATAGACGTGGCATACCGCTACTTTGCAACACCTAAACGAAAATTCATTATTGCCGACACACCCGGACACATACAATACACACGGAATATGGTTACCGGAGCATCTACGGCAAACCTTGCAATTATACTAATCGACGCAAGAAACGGAGTCGTAGAACAAACCTTACGACACTCATACATAGCATCGCTGTTGCAAATACCTCATATCGTTATATGTATCAACAAAATGGATTTAGTTGATTACAAAGAAGAAACTTTCGAGAAAATAAAAAAACAATTCCTATCTTTCAAAGACAAACTCGACGTAAAAGACATAGAATTTATTCCCATAAGTGCATTAAAAGGCGACAATGTAGTCGAAGAATCAAAAAATATGCCTTGGTATAAAGGACAAACACTTATGCACCTGCTCGAAAACATCAACATAAAAAACGACAGAAACCTTGAAGACCCGCGTTTTCCGGTTCAATACGTAATACGTCCGCAATCCGACGAATTTCACGATTACAGAGGATACGCAGGCAGAATAGACGGAGGAATATTCAAAAAAGGCGATAAAATAAAAGTATTACCATCCGGACTGGAATCCGAAATAAAAACAATAGATACGCTTAACGAAAGTTTGGACGAAGCATTTGCCCCGCAATCGGTATCAATTACCATAAACGACGACATCGACATCAGCAGGGGCGATATGCTGGTAAAACCGGATAATATGCCCGAACAATCGCAAGACATTACCGCAATGATAAGCTGGTTTAACGAAACTCCGCTCAGACTCAGAGGCAAATACACTCTTAAACACACTACTAACGAAGTTAAATGCATAATCGGAGAAGTTAAATTTAAAATGGACATAAACACACTGGAAAAAAACTTCGACGATAAAGAAATTAAAATGAACGACATCGCAAGCATAAAAATAAAAACCGCAAAACCGCTGTTTTACGACAACTACAAAAAAAACCGTCATACCGGAAGTTTTATACTCATCGACGATGTTACAAACGAAACCGTAGGTGCCGGAATGATTTACGAATAAACGTATTTACCATAAATCAAAAATAAAAACGCAGGTAAACATAATAATACAAAACCAAAAAAAAAGAACTCCGGAAAGCAAAACTTTTCGGAGTTCCTCATTATAAAACCCTGCGGCATATCCTTACTTTGTTAATCTTTGTTAACAATACTTACAGAAACAAAAAAAATTTCTACTTTTGGCATCCGTAACGTATAAAGATAATTAACCCGAAAAACAATGACATTTCAAGCAATTACAGTCATTATCGTTTTAATATTTTTGATAATTTCTCTTTATACGGAGATTACAGGACCTACGCTTACCTTCATAATTGCCGTTATTATTCTCGGAATGACACATGTATTGGAACCTTCCGAAATACTCGACGGATTCTCAAACGAGCAAATCGCAATCATAATAATGTTACTTCTGCTCGGCGACATATACAGAAGAACATCGGTATTGGACATATTTTTCGACCGCATATTTAAAAACTCCAAAACAATAAAAAACTTTACGGCAAGAATGATGCTTATAGTCGCACCGATGTCGGCATTCCTGAACAATACTCCGCTCGTTGCACTTATGATGCCGTACGTGCACACCGGAGCTCAAAAATACAAAGCATCAGTCTCTAAACTTATGATACCGCTTTCTTTTGCCGCAATTCTCGGAGGTTGCACCACCCTTATAGGAACATCTACAAACCTGATAGTAAACGGACTTGTTACCGACCAAAAAATAATTCCCAACCTGCCGGCTCTTAACATATTCGATTTTACGGCGGTAGGATTACCGATGCTTGTTATAGGAATTATATATCTTTTAACCGTAGGACAAAAACTTTTGCCCGATTACAAAAATATAATTGACAACATTCCCGAACTCTCAAGAAAATACATCGTCGAAGGAAGAATAAAATCAAACAGTCCGCTTATCGGAAAAACAATTGCCGAAGCCGGACTGAGAAACCTCGAAGGACTCTTCCTTTTCGAAATATTAAGAGAAAACATACGAATAACGGCTGTCCCGAACGACACAATACTTCTCGAAGAAGATATTTTGCTGTTTACCGGAAACACGCAGGCAATAGCAGACTTTATGAAATCGCGCGACGGCATAGAAATACCTTCGGTAGGAATGTTCTCCCGTAAAAAAAATACCGAAGTTCTCGAAATAGTAATATCTCACAACTCTTCGCTTAACGGAAAAACAATTAAAGAAGTCAATTTCAGAGCAAAATTCGATGCCGTGGCAATTGCGGTTCACAGAAACGGCGAAACTCTTACCGGAAAACTCGGCTCCGTAGAACTTAAAGCCGGAGATGCCGTCCTTCTGCTCGCAGGAACATATTTCGAAGACCGGTACAAAGACACTTCAGACTTTTACCTTATCTCAAGAGTTAAAGAGTTCAGACGACTCGGAGTATGGAAAACTACTTTTCTCGTAGGAGGAACACTGGCGGTTATATTACTTTCGGCAATCGGACTTATAAAACTTTTTAACGGATTGCTTGTATTACTCGCAGGACTGGTTATATTTAAAATCACGCGACCGAAAGACCTTATAAAAAGTGTCGATTACGACCTTATTCTCGTTATAGCACTGTCGCTGGCTCTCGGAACCGCAATGATAAAAACAGGCGTTGCAGCAATGTTGGCTCAAGGTATTTTATCAATATTTAAACCTCTCGGAATAATAGGAATACTCTCCGGAATATATTTAATAACCGCAATTCTTGCCGCATTTATCACAAATAAAGCCGCCGTTGCGGTAATATTCCCGGTTTCGCTTACTCTGGCATTAAACCTTAAAGCCGATGTTATGCCTTTCATTCTCGTTGTTGCCTATGCCGCAGCCGCAAACTTTATGACCCCTATCGGATACCAAACAAACCTTATGGTTTACGGACCCGGAGGTTACAAATTTAAAGACTTTCTTAAAGTCGGAACACCGCTTACCGTTATATATATGATTGTTACGGTTACCATTTTAAGTTTTATGTATCTTTAACTTTACAAACTTTCAACTTTATGAACTTTCAACTTTATGAACTTTCAACTAAAAACCCTGTAAAATGAACAAAACGGCACTTGTAACCGGAGCAACTTCCGGAATCGGAAAAGCAACGGCTTTTATGCTCGCAAAACACAAATACAATTTAATTATTACCGGCAGAAGACTAAAACGGCTTCTGGAATTTAAAAACGAACTGACGGAAAAATTTAATATCGAAGTATTAACCTTAAACTTCGACATACGCAATCGCGAAGAAACAAAAAAACAAATAGAAAATTTGCCCGAAAAATTCCAAAACATAGATATTCTTATTAACAATGCCGGACTGGCATCGGGCTTAGACCTCATACACGAAGGCAATATCGACGACTGGGAAAAGATGATAGATACCAACATAAAAGGTTTACTCTATATCTCCAGAGCCGTTATGCCTAAAATGACAGAACGAAAAACCGGTCATATCGTAAACATAAGCTCGATTGCAGGAAAAGAAACATACCTCAAAGGCAACGTATATTGTGCCACAAAACATGCCGTAGAATCTTTAACCAAAGCAATGCGAATAGATATGTTACCTTACGGAATAAAAGTAACATCAGTAGCTCCGGGTGCCGTAAATACCGAATTTTCGCTTGTTCGTCTCGGCAACAAAGAAGCCGCCGATAAAGTTTACGAAGGATACATGCCGCTGCTGGCACAAGATATTGCCGATGCCGTCGAATTTGCAATAACAAGACCGCCGCACGTTAACATAAACGAACTCTTAATAATGCCGACAGCACAGGCAAATTCGTCGCATTTGCACAGAAACGAATAAAACAGTTGATTTCAGTTAACTTAAAACTCGTACCGTGCTTAAACGGCACGGATAACAAATAAGAAAATAACAATGACTGACAAAAAATACATAAAAGACCTTATACTTACGGCAATAAAAGCATCCGTAAAAGCCGGCGAAGAAATTATGAAAGTTTACGGAAGCGATGATTTCGGAACAAGCATAAAAGCGGATAACTCGCCGCTTACACAAGCCGATAAAAATGCTCATGCGGTAATAAGCGAAATTTTAAATACAACAAATTTGCCTGTTTTAAGCGAAGAAGGAAAAAATATTCCCTACGAAGAACGTAAAGATTGGGATTTGTTTTGGCTGGTCGATCCTTTGGACGGCACAAAAGAATTTATAAAAAGAAACGGCGATTTTACCGTAAACATTGCACTGATAGAAAACCGAAAACCCGTTGCCGGAGTTATTTACGTCCCCGTTACAGGAACTTTGTATTTTGCGGCAAACGAAATAGGAGCTTACAAAACCGAATATTCGTCGTGGACGGGTTTGGAAATAGAAAATTTTGACTTTTGGGAAGATATTTCGGAAAAACTGCCGAACTCAAAAACAGAAGTCTTTACCCTTGTAGGAAGCCGTTCGCACATGAACGACGAAACAAAAGCATATTTCGATAAAATCAAAAAAGAAAAAGGCAAAACAGAAATTATAAGTCGCGGAAGCTCTTTAAAACTCTGTATGATTGCCGAAGGCAAAGCCGATATGTATCCGCGTTTCGGTCCTACTATGGAATGGGATACAGCCGCCGGACATGCAATAGTAAACGCATCGGGAGGAAGCATTACGCAACCCGACGGCTCGCCCCTGCTTTACAACAAAGAAAATCTGCTTAACCCCTATTTTATCGTAAAACGCACGTAGAGACAGCTTGCGGCTGTTTTTTTGCGGTTCAAAATTCAGAAGAATGAAACAGGAAGAAAAACAAACCTTAAGCATCAGCGAAAAACTCGCAATCGACAGAACAAAATTGGCAAACGAACGCACGTTTTTGGCATTTTTCAGGTCTTTTGTCGTAATGTTAAGCTCCGGTTTGGCAATAGTTAAACTCCAATTTCTTCGTAATATTTACGTTATAGGAATTGCACTTATGATTATAGGTCTTATGCTTCTGATATACGG
>JAADDR010000140.1 GCA_013153865.1 Chlorobiota bacterium
AAATTCAAAGAGATTTATGATAATCCCGATGCTACGGATAAATTTTGGTTAGGACATACCTATAAACGTTGGAACAGTTTTGGCAAAGATATTCCGATAGAAAATATGTTGAAACTTGATATTCCCATATTAATTATTGCAAGCGGGAAAGATGAAAATTCGCCAATTTTAGGATTAGATTATGTAAAATTAGAATTTACAAGAAAAGAAAAAAGGAATTTAACCTATAAAGTTTACCCGAATTGTGATCATTGGTTTAATGACCAAAAAATGAAAGTTAACAAAATGGATGAAATGATAGAATATGTGATAAAATGGATAGAAAAAGAATCATAAACAATACACAAAGCAGTTATATCTGAAAGGTATTTTTATTTTCCTCAAAAAGAATTAAGTTTGCTCTCAAAATCAATTGTCAAAATATAAAAATGAAAAAAAGGTATATTACACTTCTGTTTCTTATCATAATCGAAACCGTTTATTCACAACAAAACCCGCCTTCCGTAAAATGGATGGAAATAAATTCGGAGCATGTAAAAGTAATTTTTGATAAAGGTCTTGAAAAACAAGCCGCAAAAGTTGCAAATTTTATTGATTATTTATACCCGCTCGAGACAAAAACTCTTAAAGGCAATCCGCGTAAGATACCCTTAATAATATACAACAATTCAACAATATCTAACGGATTTGTAGGCTTACGACCGTGGCGTTCGGCATGGTATATTACACCGTCGCAATATGCGGCAGATTTAACAACGGAAGACTGGTTCTATACTCTCGGTTCGCATGAGTTCAGACATGCCGTGCAATACGACAAAAGCAATAAATATTTCACCAAACTTCTCAGCATACTTACCGGGCAATCGGGAATTTTAACGGGACAATATTCCTACCCGTATTGGTATTTCGAAGGAGATGCCGTATGCATGGAAACAGGTTTATCGGACAAAGGCAGAGGCAGAATGCCGCAATTCAATATGGGCATAAGAACTATCCTTCTGAACAATAAAAAAATATCTTACGATAAAGCTAAATTTCGTTCTTACAAAACTTTTTATCCCGGACATTACAATTTAGGATGGCTCCTTACATCCTATGCCAGAGAGCATTACGGAGCAAATATCTGGGATAAAACTTTAGAAACATCGGCTAAATATTCATTTTGGCCATATGCTTTTTCTCTCGCATTGAAATATCATACCGGACTTAACGAAAAACAATTATACGAAAAAGCCATGCATGACCTTGATTCGGCATGGACGAATAAAATAAAAAATTTAAAAATTGACAGTATAGAAGTAATAAACAGAGCACCTAAAAAATCATGGACAAAATATACCGAACCGGTTTTTACCGACGACAATAATATCTTGGTTAAAAAAAGCAGTATGAAAAGCGATATAACATCGTTTTATATTATAGACAAAAACGGCAACGAAAAAAAGATAAAAGCTACCGATGCAGGCATCATCTCCGCAGCTTGCGGCAAAATAACATGGGCAAGAAGATACCCTGATATTCGCTGGCAACTTAGAGATTATTCAGACATAATAATTTTCGATATAAAAACTGAAAAAGAAAAACGCTTAACAAAAAAACAAAAATTATTTGCTCCGGCTTTATCTTCCGACGGAAAAAAAATTGCCGCAGTCGAATTTACCGATGAAATGAAATGCGCTTTAGTTATAATTGATGCCGAAACAGGTAAAACAATAAACAAATTCCCGGCTAACAGCAACGATTTTTACAGAACACCTTCGTGGAACGATAATAACGACAAAGTTGTTTTAACAAGAAGCAACGAAAACGGAACCGCATTGAGCATCATAAATACCGAAACCGGAGAAATAACCGACATACTTCCCGTTTCGCCGGAAAACACGGGGCGACCCGCATTCTACAAAGATTACATACTTTACAATTCTCCTTACAACGGTATAGGAAATATATATGCGGTAAATATAAATACCAAAGAACGTTTTCAGGTAACATCGCGAAAATACGGAGCTTACAATCCGAAAGTTAAAGACGACGAAATGCTGTTTATCGATTATTCCGAAGAAGGTTACGACATCGCAAAAATAACTTTAAACGAAAAAAAATTCATGCCGATAGAAAAAGTTAAATTCTACGGTTTAAATACTGCCGATATTATTCAAAAACAAGAGCAGGGTAAAAACATGCTTAAACCCGAACTTATTCCCGACAAAAAATTTGAACCAAAAAAATATAATCGTTTCAAGAATGCTTTAAACATACACAGTTGGGGACTATACCTTAACGAACCCGACGATTATTCGAACCTCTCTAATTATAATCCGGAAGCAGGCGTAAAAATTTATTCGGCAAATATTTTGAATACCGTATTCGGCTCTATAGGAGGAACATATAACATAAACGAAGAAACATTAAGTTCTAATATTACCGCTATTTTCAAACGATTTTATCCGGAATTTTCTATATCCGGCAACTGGGCGGAACGCCGTGCAGTTTATACTCTTTACGACCAAGATGCAGATAAATATTATTTGGCGGAAGACCGATGGAACGAAAGAAAAGCAACATTAAAAACATCCGTTCCGTTTAACTTCTCAAAAGGTATATTTTATAAAGGAGCAAATATAAGCGCTTCATATTCTTTCGTAAACAGAAACAACAAAGATTACAGATACATAAGCGAATCAGCCGAAGGTAACTTTTCCGCCTTATCATATTCCGGACAAATCTATGCTTTCAGGCATACGGCAACTCAAGACATTTATCCGAAAACAGGATATTTCTTATATGCAACTTACAGTAACACACCTTTTAATACCGATATATACGGGCATCAATTTGCAAGCGTTTTATCGGTATATCTGCCCGGAATAATAAATCACCATTCGCTTAATCTTAAATTCGGCTTCGAAACACAACGAAGCGACTTCGACAATACTTACTATTGGTTCGGAAGTCCGTTAAGTTTTCCGAGAGGTTACGATTACAAGGCATTCGATAAATTAAGTGTTTTTCAAGTAAATTATGCTTTCCCGCTTTGGTATCCGGATTTTAACATCGGACCGCTGACATACCTAAAACGTATAAGAGCCGGACTTTTTTATGATTATGCCGACTTAAACGAAATAGGTATTGATGCATCACGAAAATATGCTTCCGCAGGATTGGAAATGTTTTTTGAAATGTATGTATTCCGGTTATCTGAACCTATCGAAATCGGAGGCAGAGTTTCTTATATCATAAATCAATTTTCATCGTCAGACGACAGATTTGTTCCGGAATTTATAGTCTTAAGCATACCGATATAAACGAAAAAAGCAACCGCACATAATATTTTAGCGATTGCTTTTTTTTATCTTATATTTTCTTTTTTATTCGGTAGAAAAACCTATAACAACGGCAATACAACCGCTCTGAGGTTTCTTGTCTTTTTCGGCTTTAGGCACTTCCACGGATATAATTAAGTTTTGATTTTTATCCGAAACAAAATCCCAACTTTCTTCCTTGGTAATATTACTGTCGTAAAGCACTTGTCTTTGAAAATTAGTAACCTTAAAATTTAATTTCGGCATATTATCGGCACCTATTACTACTATTCTGTATTTTCTGCCCTTAAAAAACGATTTGTAAATATCAACATCATCACCCTCTCTTAAAGGCAAAGCATTAAAGCGCGCTTCGGGAATGTATTTTGAGGTATCCAGATATGCAAAACCTTTGGTTTTTACCAAATCGATACATTGAGCATCAGCTGAAGAAGAGATAAAAACAAGCAATGCCGTAACGATAATATATTTAATTCCTGATTTCATTCTTTGTGAGTTTTGTATAGTTTTTTTTAAGCAATATAACGGTTTCTTACACTTATAATTAAATTACAAAAATTTTTAAAATTTTCATCATTCATATTCTCTTCCAGCAAAAGGTATGCCTTATAAATTTTATCTATATCATTTTTTAAAGACAACAATGTTTTATCGCCTTTAACATTTTCCAAAGCCTTATTCATCAGCTCTAAAGAAATTTTCTGAGCCAAAATACTTTCCGTAAGCTGAGGATCCGTATCAGGAGAACATTTAGACAAAGAAACGGCAATATATTGAGCCTCAATCCACCCTCCTATCAAAATCATTGTTATAACTTTTTGCCTGTTATTCTCTCTTAAATAAGCATCGGTATTCATAAACGACTCGTTAATAATCTTAATCATGTCGTCTTTATCCAACTTATTGTTTTTTATCATATCAAGATGACGCTTCTCTATAGATTGAGTAATACCGATCTCTTCGGACATATCTTTTACAATATCCAAATAATCGTAAGTAATTTGCTCCTGCTCGAACAAACTTGCATAACTCAAATCAGCGGTATATATACCGATATTAAGAGCTATCTTGGCATTCGTATTATATTTTTGATAATTAGATCCCGGATTCAGAATCTCTTTATTAAAATGCAAATTAGGATTATCAATCAACATAACAGCCATATCGGAAGGAGCTAACATAGAAACTATAATCTCCTCCCTGATATCGGCAGAATCAAGTGTTTCGCCTGCAAGTTCGTCACTGTCGGCACTCTCTCCGGAATTACAACCCCCGGCAAAAAAAGCCGCAAATCCCAACATAAAAATTAAATAAAATAATTTTCCGTTCATAATATGTTTTATTTTAAAAGTATGAAACACAAATTAAGTAAAAAAATTTTATACTTTAAAATTAATGCGATAAATGTTAAAAAAACATTTATAAAACGACACAACAGACAATTAATTTTATTTGCCGATTCAAAATTAAACAGTATTTTTGTATTAGGAGTCAATACACATACTTTACTTTTGTTTTATTCAAAATAATCAAAAAAAATGTCTTTAAAACAAAAATTTGTAATTTTTATTTTAGTCCCGGTTATAATTTTATTCGGAATTATTTTAATAATAATACACAATCAAATTTCAAATTACACAGACAAGCATGAAACAGAAAAAATATCATCGGCATCCGAACTGTTTTCCGTTTTTATTTACGATAAATTAAAAGCCGACATAAAAATATTAAAAACACTCGAAAACGCACTCGAAAAAAACAATACTGATATTAATTCCGACAAACATATTACCTCCGAACTTTTAAAAAACGTAATTATAAGAAATCACGATTATTTGAGCGCATGGTTTATAAAAAAAGATAAAAATAAAGCAACACCTCCGATACTTAAAAAAGTAAGTAAAAAAAACGGAAAAATAATTTATACGGAAACACCTCTCGGCAGAAAAGACATTTTCTTTAAAAACATATCGGCAAAAGCCGAAACAAGCGAAAAAGAAGTCTTTATAAGCAACAACAAACAAAAAAACATAATAACCGTATCTGTTCCGTTAAACATAAACTTTATTCCGTCAGGAGTTTGCAGCATAGAAATAAACATAAACGAAGCATTAAGCGAATTTAACAAACAATACGCAAAAAAAAACACATTTTATTATATACTCTCCGAAGACGATTATTTCATAAGCACCTCCGGAACCGATTTTCTTAAAGACGATTTTTTACGTGAATTCGAGCAATACAGAAATAACTTCGAAATATCAAAAAAAACAACTTTCAGTTTCGAGTCGGGAAACGAAACATACTATGCATCGGTAAAACAAACAACCTTTAAATCGGGCGATACAAAATGGCTTACGGCGGCAGTAAGCAAATTCGTCAAACAAGATTCTTTACTTTACGGATTATTCAAAAAAATAATTTTACTTTCGGCATTACTGTTTATCATATCTGCCGGAATAACATACTTTATTTTCAATAAAATATTAAACAGACTTAACAATACAAAAAAAGTAATTTCCGCTGCAGCATACGGTAACATAAAAGATATTCATAAACTGAGCGAATCCGGAGACGATGAAATTGCCGAAATGAATAAAGCCGTTAACGTTTTAAACGAAAATTTAGACAGAACGGCAAATTATATAGAGCAAATATATAAAGGCAATATCAATTTTGATTATAAACCCGTAAGTGAAGAAGACAAAATAGGCAACCTTACTTTAAAACTCGCAAAAAACATAAAACACACAAAAGAAGAAGAAGAAAAACGAAAAAAAGAAGACGAAATACAAAACTGGATAACCAAAGGATCGGCATTATTTGCCGAAATCATAAGAGACTATTCCGACAATCTTGAAGAATTATCTTATGCAATAATAAGCAAACTGGTAAATTACATTGATGCGGACCAAGGAGGCATATTTGTAATAAACGAAGACGAAAACAACGAAAAATACATCGAACTTCTTGCAAGCTACGCTTACGACAGACGAAAAATGCTCGAAAAAAGAATACCTTGGGGGGCAGGTCTTGTCGGAAGATGCATTCTCGAAAGAGAAACAATATTTATGACTAAAATACCCGAAAATTACCTTAACATAACATCAGGACTCGGAAAAGAAAAACCTCAAACCCTTTTGCTGGTTCCTCTTATTTTTCACGAAGAAGTTTACGGAGTGGCGGAATTGGCATCTTTTAAATACCTCGACGAATACAAAATAAAATTAATAGAACAAGTAAGCGAAAGTATAGCTTCGGCTATTTCGATGGTAAAAATAAATACAAGAACGGCAGAACTCTTGAAAGAAAGTAAAATAAAATCGGAACAGGCAGCTTCCCAAGAAGAAGAAATAAGGCAAAATATCGAAGAAATGCAAGCCGTTACCGAT
>JAADDR010000016.1 GCA_013153865.1 Chlorobiota bacterium
GTTATACAACGAATAAATAATTTTGGCATTTTTAAAAAGAGGGTCGTTTTTATATGATTTTTTTATAAAAACGGGAGTAAGAGCGGAAAACCAACCGTGGCAATGAATTATATCGGGTGTCCACCTTAATTTTTTTGTAGTTTCAACGGCTCCGCGATTAAAAAAAATCATGCGTTCGTCATTGTCTTCAAAAAAATTTCCGTCTTCGTCTTCAAAAATAAATTTTCGTTTAAAATATTCGTCGTTATCAATAAAATAAACTTGCATTCTGGCTTGTTGTATCGATGTTACTTTTATTATCAGCGAATGATCAGTATCATCAATAATTAAATTCATACCGGATAAGCGTATAACTTCGTGAAGTTGATTTCTCCTTTCGTTTATGGTGCCGAAGCGAGGCATGAAAACACGAACTTCTTTTCCGCTTTCCTGTATACCTTGAGGCAAATGCCGGGCAATTAAAGACATCTCCGTTTCGGGCAAGAACGGTGTAATTTCTTGAGATATATAAAGGATTTTTTTATTTTCCATAAAATAACAGAAGTTTTCTTACAATTTTGCAAATATACAACTTTTCCGGCTTTTTATCAAGAATTTATGAAAACATGATATTTTTGTATTATTATTGTAAATTATTTTGCTTATTATAAAATGATTATTACTCGAACTAAAAAAGATTTAAAACGGTATCTGAAACTGATTAAAGATGCCGGCAAAACAACGGGTTTTGTTCCCACAATGGGAGCTTTACATAAAGGGCACCTGTCTTTAACGGAATGTTCCGGTAAAGATAATGATTTTACCGTTGTAAGTATTTTCGTAAACCCTACTCAGTTTAATAATAAAGACGATTTAAAGAGATATCCGCGCGACGAAGAAAAAGATTTGGCATTATTGCTATCTGTTTCTTGCGATATTGTTTTTATTCCGTCTGTTGAAGAAATGTATCCCGAGGAAGATAAAAGAACCTTTGATTTTAACGGCTTGGACGAAGTTATGGAAGGGAAATACAGAAAAGGACATTTTAACGGAGTTGCACAAGTTGTATCCAAACTTTTTGAAATTGTAAAACCGGACAGAGCATATTTCGGAAGAAAAGATTTTCAACAAGCGGCAATCATAAAATATTTAACCGACAATTATTTGTCTGATCTTAATATTGAAATAAAAGTATGTGATATTATCAGAGAAGACGACGGGCTTGCCATGAGTTCCAGAAATACGCTTTTAACTGAAGAACAACGAAAATCGGCTGCTTTAATTTCAAAAACACTAAAAAAATATACCGGAAATTATAAGAATTATTCAACCGAAGAGTTAATAAAGAAAATAACCGAAGAGATAAACGAAGATCCCAACCTGAAAGTGGAATATGTAGATATTGTAGATGATTTAAGTTTAGAAACAGTTTCCGAAATAAAACCCGGAAAAACAACAATCTGTGTTGCCGTTTATGACGGAAACGTGCGTTTAATAGATAACTTTCCTTTAAAATGACGAAAAAAAAATATTATAACAAGCTGAAGATTATCAACGATCCGGTTTACGGTTTTATAAATATTCCGTCTGATTTACATTATGATATTATTCAGCATCCTTATTTTCAGAGATTGAGAAGGATAAAACAATTAGGACTTTCTTATTACGTATATCCGGGAGCGGTTCATACACGTTTTGACCATGTTCTGGGTGCCATGCATTTAATGAATGCCGCAATTAACGAGTTAAGAAAAAAAGGGCATGATATTACCGAAGAAGAAAAATCCGGAGCTTTAACCGCCATACTTTTGCATGATATAGGTCACGGACCGTATTCTCACACTTTGGAAGGACTGTTGATTAAAAACGTAAGCCACGAAGATATGTCTTTGCTTTTGATGGAAAAAATGAACGAAGAATTTGACGGAAAAATAAGCCCGGGGATAGAGATTTTTCGCGATTTATACGAAAAACGGTTTTTACACAGTCTTGTGTCAAGCCAATTAGATACCGACAGACTCGATTACTTAAAACGCGACAGTTTTTATTCCGGTGTTACCGAAGGAGGAATAGGAACGGATCGCATTATAAAAATGCTTAATGTAGTTAATGATGACTTGGTAATAGAAGAAAAAGGAATATACTCCGCCGAGCAATTTATTGTAGCCAGACGAATTATGTATTGGCAGGTATATTTACATAAAACCGTTATAGCGGCGGAAGAAATGCTTAAAGGCGCAATCCGGCGAGCTAAAGAAGAAACTAAAAAAAACGGAGTTTATGCTACAAATGCTTTGGCATATTTTTTTACTCACGAATTTGACGGAATAAAATCCGTAAGAGAGAACGATTTATTGCCTTACACCGTTAATGCTTATACAAAGCTAGACGATTCTGATATTATAATTTCTTTAAAAGAATGGATGACTCACGAAGATAAAATACTGTCCGAATTAAGCAGAAGACTTATTAACAGAGAATTATTTCATGTTGAAATAAGCAATAAACCTTTTGATGAAAATAAAATATCGGATTTAAAAAAGAAAACAGCAAAAAAATACAAAATAAATGAAGACGAAGCTTCTTATTTTGTTTTTTCCGACAGGATTAAAAATAAAGCATACAGTTTGGGAAACGACAGTCGAATAAGTGTTTTGTTAAAGAACGGGCAAACCGAGGATATTGCAAATGCATCCGATTTGTCAAATATTATAGCATTATCTCATACCGTAGAAAAGTATTATTTATGTTATCCTAAAGATGTTTCGTAAAAATATCGTTGTAAAAAAACATTTTAAAATCTTAAAATTTGTTAAAATATACTAACTTTGTCCTCAAAAAAAAATCAAAATGGAATTTTCTGCCGGACAAATAGCCGATTTACTGCAAGGTAAAGTTATAGGAAATGCGGATGTTAAAGTTAATACCGTAAGTAAAATAGAAGAAGGTAAACCCGGCTCTTTGGCATTTCTGGCAAATCCTAAATATACAAAATACATCTACGACACAAAAGCGGATATTGTTCTTGTCAATAAAGATTTTATTCCCGAAAAGAAAATTTCCGCCACCTTAATAAAAGTTGATGACGCTTATAAAGCATTTGCATCTTTGCTTGAAATATATCAACAATACAAAAATAATAAAACGGGAATTTCCGAATCGGCATTTATGGAAAAAACCGCAACCGCGGGAAAGAACACATACATAGGAGCCGGTGTTTATATCGGAGAGCATACTCATATTGCCGATAACTGTAAAATATACCCGAATACATATATAGGAGATAACGTAAAAATAGGAGAGGGAACGGTTATATTTTCCGGAGTAAATATTTATTCCGAAACAGTTATAGGAGAGAATTGTATTTTACATTCGGGTGTTGTTGTAGGCAGCGACGGTTTCGGATTTGCTCCTCAAAACAGTGCCGAATTTAAAAAAATCCCTCAAATCGGTAACGTTATTATAGAAGACAGAGCGGAAATAGGAGCCAATACTTCCATAGACAGAGCAACAATCGGCTCCACCGTAATACGCAAAGGCGTTAAACTGGATAATCTTGTGCAAATAGCCCATAATGTCGAAATAGGCGAGAATACCGTAATAGCTTCACAAACTGGTGTTTCGGGTTCTACTAAAATAGGTAAAAATTGTATGATAGGCGGACAAGTAGGATTTGCGGGGCATCTTACCATAGGCGATAATGTCAGAATAGGAGCACAATCGGGAGTTCATAAAGATTTGCCCGATAACGTTATTGTTCAGGGAACTCCCGTTACCGGATACAGAGAATGGTACAGAATAGCTGCGGTATTGCAGAAACTGCCGGAAATTTATCGTAAAATTCAAAAAATATAAAATATTAAAATCTACATGTCGGATAAACAAAAAACAATATTAAATGACGTAAAATTGACAGGAACCGGCTTGCATACCGGTAAAGACGTAATAATAACTTTCAGACCGGCAAAAGAAGATACAGGCTATGTTTTCAGGCGGGTGGATTTACCCGGAAAGCCCGAAATACAAGCCGTTGCCGAAAATGTGGTTGAAACGTCAAGAAGCACGGTATTATACCAAAATAATGCTTCTGTTGCTACGGTTGAACATGTTATGTCGGCAATATACGGGCTCGGAATAGATAATCTGATTATCGAAATTGACGGTCCGGAAACTCCTATCTTGGACGGGAGTTCTAAATATTACGTCGATTCTTTATTAAAAGCGGGTATTACGGAACAGAATACCGACAGAAAATATTTTGAAATTAAAAAAACCGTTATTTTCGAAAACAAAGAAACCGGAACATTAATTAAAGCCGTTCCTTTCGACGGTATAGAATACGAAGTAGTAATAGATTATCACTCTACGGTTTTGGGAAGGCAAAAAGCCGTTTTAAAATCTTTCGACGATTATGCAAAAGAAATAGCCCCCTGCAAAACTTTCGTATTTCTTAAAGAACTTGAGATTTTATTAAAAAATAATCAAATAAAAGGAGGAGACTTATCCAATGCTTTGGTAATAGTAGAAAAAGAATTTACTCAAAAAGAGTTTGACCGTATTGCGGATTTGTTTAACAAAAAACATCAAAAATATAACGGCAGAGGAGTTCTTAACGAAGAATACATGACTTTCGAGAACGAACCTGCCCGGCATAAATTGCTGGATCTTATAGGAGATACCGCTTTATCCGGTATGCGATTAAAAGCTAAAATAATTGCCGAAAAACCCGGACATTTTGCAAATACCGAATTTGTTAAATTATTAAGAAAAGAAATAACAAAATAATACCGAGCCGTTATCGTTTAATTAAAAAAATATTTAAAATTTATGATTAGTTCGTCAGCAAATATACACCCTAATGCCAAAATTGCCGAAAATGTTATTATAGAGCCGTTTGTATCAATATCCGGAGATGTGGAAATAGGCGAAAATACGCATATTTATTCAAATGCGGTGATATTTGACGGAGCCAGAATAGGAAAAAACGTTACAATTTTCCCGGGAGCCGTTATTTCGGCTGTCCCGCAAGATTTAAAATACCGGGGCGAAGAAACTGCGGTTCACATAGGAGACGGAACCGTTATAAGAGAATTTGTTACGATAAATAAAGGAACCGCAGCCAAAATGAAAACCGTTATAGGCAAAAATTGTTTGATAATGGCATATTCGCATGTTGCACACGATTGTATTTTGGGAGATAACATTATTTTGGCTAACGGAGTTCAACTTGCGGGAGAAGTTGAAGTTGACGACTTTTCCATCTTAGGAGGAGGAACTTTGGTGCATCAGTTTACCAGAATAGGAAAACATGTAATGACACAAGGAGGGCTGCTTCTCGGAAAAGATATTCCTCCTTACGTAAAATCGGCAAGAGAACCTGCTTCGTATGCCGGAGTTAATTCGGTAGGTTTGCGTCGCAGAAATTTTCCTAACGAAAAAATAAGATATATACAAGACATTTACAGAATAATATTTAATTCCGGATTAAACTATAAAGATGCCTTGCAAAAGGTTATCGACGAAACGGAAAATTCTCCCGAAAAAGACGAAATAGTGAACTTTATAAAAAATTCCAAAAGAGGACTAATTAAAAGTTAAAATTTTATATCTTCATTTCCGGAATATCGCCTTCGATAATTAAGTTGCCTTCGGTTTTTTCTTTTATCTCTTCCGTGCTTACTCCCGGAGCGCGCTCTATGAGTTTAAAACCGTTTTCGGTAACATCCAGAACCGCCAAATCCGTAACTATACGTTTTACGCACGAAACACCCGTAAGAGGAAGCGTGCATTCTTTCAGAAGTTTAGAATTTCCTTTTTTGTCGGTATGAGTAGTGGCAACTATTATGTTTTTTGCCGATGCAACCAAATCCATTGCTCCGCCCATTCCTTTTACGAGTTTTCCGGGAATTTTCCAGCTTGCGATATCGCCTTTTTCCGATATTTCGAATGCTCCGAGAACGGTTAAATCGATGTGTCCGCCGCGTATCATGGCAAAACTTGTTGCCGAATCGAAAAAAGAAGCTCCTTTAACAGCCGTAACGGTTTGCTTGCCTGCATTGATGAGGTCGGGGTCGGCTTTGCCTTTTTCCGGAAAAGGTCCTATTCCCAAAAGTCCGTTTTCCGATTGCAGGATTACTTCCATATCCTCCGGAATATAGTTTGCAACAAGCGTCGGTATTCCTATTCCGAGGTTTACGTAATATCCGTCTTTAAGTTCTTGAGCTATTCTTTTTGCTATGCCGTTTTTATCGAGTGCCATTTTTGTATGTTTTAAAGTTGAAAGGAAAAATTATTTAAATAAAAAAACTCCGATTTTATCTCACTGTTTCAAATTCTATTCGTTTTTCGTAATCGGTTCCTTGAAAAATTCTTTGAACAAAAATTCCGGGTGTATGAATTTGATTCGGGTCGAGTTCTCCCGTCGGAACAAGTTCTTCTACTTCGGCAACGGTTATTTTTCCGGCTGTTGCCATCATGTTATTGAAGTTGTTTGCCGTATTATTGTAAATCAAATTCCCGGCATAATCTCCGTATTTTGCTTTTACGAAAGCGAAATCAGCCGTAAGAGCTTTTTCGAGCAAATGCATTTTTCCGTTAAATTCTCTTACTTCTTTGCCTTCGGCAACTTCGGTTCCGTATCCTGCCGGAACGTAAAAAGCGGGTATCCCGGCACCTCCGGCTCTTATCCTTTCGGCAAGTGTTCCCTGCGGATTTAATTCTACTTCAAGCTCTCCGCTTAAAAATTGACGTTCAAATTCTTTATTTTCGCCTACGTATGATGCAATCATCTTTTTTATTTGTCTGTCGCGAAGCAGTACACCTAAACCGAAATCATCTACTCCTGCATTATTCGATATACAAATAAGGTCTTTAATACCGCTTGCCGCAAGGGCTTTCAGACTGTTTTCGGGTATTCCGCAAAGTCCGAAACCTCCGAACATCAGTGTCATTCCGTTTTTTACGCCTTTTACGGCTTCTTCGGCGTTTTTTACAACTTTATTCATGGTCGTTAATTTTTATTATCTGTTAATAATTGTCGTCGTCGGTATTTTGATAATTGTTTTCCGGGTGCATTTCGTCATATATTTCACAGTTCAGTTCCACGCCGTCGTATAGTGCGGGCTTTTTAAACGGTGCTTTCGATATTCCGAGTTTTTCGTTCTTATATACTCGTTGCATGTATAGAGCCCATATGGGAAGAGCGGTAGCTGCTCCTTGCCCTTCCGCCGAACTTTCGAAATGAATGCTGCGTTCTTCTCCTCCTACCCAAACACCGGTTACCAGATTCGGAACATATCCTATAAACCAACCGTCGGAGTTATCGTTTGTAGTTCCGGTTTTACCGGCAATCTCGTTTTTAAATCCGTATTTGTATCTTAATCTTACGCTTGTCCCCATATCTACAACGGCTTTCATAAGGTCTATCATGCGATATGCGGTATTGGCATTCAGTGCTTCTCTGTGTTTTGATTTGAATTTTGCTATTACGTTACCGTTTTTATCTTCTATTCGGGTAACAAAAACAGGTTCGCTGTGAATACCTTCGTTGGCATAAGTAGTATATGCCGATACCATTTCGGAGAGTCTTACCTCGGCGGCACCTACGCATAGTGACGGAACTGCCGGCACCCAACTTTTAATACCGGTTTTATAAGCCATTTCGCGTATTTTTACGGGGCCGTATTTTTTCATAATCCAAGCCGAAATTTGATTTAAAGAATGTGCCAGTCCGTATTTTAGAGATACCATCTCTCCGTCTTTTTCGCTGTGAGAAAAAGTCGGTGTCCATGTAGGAGGTTGCTGCCCTTCGGGTAAATCTATGGTAATGGGAACATTCGGAACTTTATGGCAGGGTGAGATTTTGTCTTCCATGGCAATGGAATAAACAAAAGGTTTAAAAGTAGAACCTACCTGACGTTTTGATAATGATACGTTGTCGTATTTAAAATAATCGTAATTTATGTCACCCACATAAGCTCTTACATAACCTGTTTGCGGTTCTACGGACATAAGTCCGGCATGTAAAAAATATTTGTAATATCTTATGGAATCTTTCGGGGTCATTATTGTATCTTTCGGACCTTCCCACGAAAAAACTTTCATTTTTACCGGAGTATTGAAAATTTCTGCTATGGTTGCGGAGTCTTTTTTCAGGTCATATTTTAAATGTCTGTATCTTTCCGAACGTCTTATTGCCGATTGCATTATTTTTTCAATTTGCTTATTACTCAAGCGCCAAGTAAAAGGTGCTTTTTTCCTGCCTTTTTGCCTTTTAAAGAACAGCGGTTGCAAATAATTTTTCATATATTCTTTTACGGCTTGCTCCGCATAAGTTTGCATTTGATAATTTATTGTAGTGTAAATTTTAAGCCCGTCTTTGTAGATGTTGTAATTTTGTCCGTTGGGTTTTTTGTTTTTATTGCACCATCCGTATAAAGCGTTGTCTGCCCATTCAAGTGAGTCTTCGAGATATTGATGATATTTTATTTCGTATGCGGCTGCTTTTGCTTTATATTTTTTGTATGCGGGATCGCGCCAACTTACATTTTTCGGTTTAACGGGTTTTTCGGGAGCAACCGGTTTTTTCTTGTACATAAGTATTCGTATATATTCTCGAAAATGTCTTGCAATACCTTTGGTATGAGACTGAACGCTGTAATCTAATTTTATCGGTAAAGCCCTTAACGAATCGTAATATGATTTAGGTTTGGGCTTATAGCCGTGTAAATCGGCAAGTTTATCTTGATATTTTTCAACCTGAGATATTACGGTATTTCGTCGCCGTAAAGAATTTTTCGGATTAAGTCTCGGGCTGTAATATGTAGGTGCTTTTAATAATCCAACCAATACTGCGGCTTGTTCTAATGTCAACGAATCGGGCGTAGTGTTAAAAAAAGTTCTTGCCGCCGATTTTATGCCGAATGCATTACTTCCGAAATCCACGGTTGTAAGATACATTGCTATAATTTCCTGTTTTGTGTAATTCCTTTCGAGCCTTACGGCTGTTACCCATTCTTTGAATTTGGTAATTATTAAATTGGCTTTCCCGTGCAATCCTGTTTGATATTCCGAAGAATCGGCACGCATTTTATACAAATTCTTTGCAAGTTGCTGAGTAATTGTACTCCCGCCTCCGGATAAATCCATTGTGGCAACACCTTTTATAACTCTCAACAATGCTCTTGCATCTATTCCCGAATGTTGGTAAAAACGAATGTCTTCCGTAGCTGTCAAGGCATTTAAAACACTCGGAGCAACGTCTTTAAAATCTACTATTGTGCGATTTTCTTTGAAAAATTTACCTAACAACCTTTGGTCCGAAGAATAAATCTCTGTTGCGAGGTTAGTTTTAGGATTTTCCAACTCCTGAAAACCCGGAAGTTTTCCGAAAACATTTAAATTTATCAATATAAATATAAGTGTTATTAAAAATACCGGAAATAAAATAATTGTCCAAAATATTATTATGAAGCGTTTTTCTTTTTTTTTCATAGAATTATCAACATCTGAATTATAATTTTTAAAATGTAAAATTAATAAAAAAATGTAAATCAAGTTACGCAAAGATATTTATGAAAGTTTATATTGTGTATATGCGATTGATATATAGTGCCTTACAAGTAAAGACGAATAAAAAATTTGATGTTAGTTTTTTATTTCCTTTAATTTGCAAATTTTAAAAACTGATTTTTAATAGGTATTATTTAACTTTTGCTATGAGTAAAAACCTTGTTATTGTTGAGTCTCCCGCTAAAGCTAAGACAATTGAAAAGTTCTTGGGAAAGGATTATAAAGTAAAATCAAGTTTCGGTCATGTCAGAGACTTGGCAAAAAAGAATTTCGGTATAGACATTAAAAATAATTTCGAACCGGAATATATAATAATGCCCGATAAAAAGAAAGTTATAAGTGACTTAAAAAAAGATGTTAAAAATGCGAATACCGTTATTTTAGCATCCGATGAGGACAGAGAAGGAGAAGCTATAGCATGGCATTTGTTCGAAGTTCTTAACTTAAAAAATAAAAAAACTCAAAGAATAGTTTTTAACGAAATAACTAAAGAGGCTATAAAAGAAGCTGTCGAGAATCCCGGCAGTATTAACTATGATTTGGTTAATGCTCAACAGGCGCGCCGTATTCTGGATCGTTTGGTGGGGTTTGAACTTTCTTCGGTTTTATGGAAAAAAGTTCAGTCTAAATTGTCAGCCGGAAGAGTCCAATCGGTGGCAGTTCGTTTACTGGTCGAAAGAGAAAGGGAAATAAGTTCTTTTAAGCCGGATGTATTTTTTAAAGTTACCGGAGAATTTATTTCTGAAAAAAATAAAGAAAAATTTAAGGCGGAGTTAAATAAAAAGTTTAAAACCGAAAAAGATATTTTAAACTTTTTTGAAAATCTCGGACAACCGGATTATTATGTTGCGGATGTAGAAAGAAAACCCGGAAAACGCTCTCCTTCGGCACCGTTTACAACTTCTTCTTTACAACAGGAAGCCGGAAGGAAGCTGGGATTTCCCGTCGGTAAAACCATGAGAATAGCTCAAAAATTATATGAAGCCGGTTATATAACATACATGAGAACCGATTCGGTAAATTTATCTTCTTTGGCTCTTAATGCGGCAAAAGAAGTTATAATTAAAGAATACGGCGAAAAATATTATAAAAAAAGAGTTTTCAAGACAAAAACAAAGAATGCTCAAGAAGCTCACGAAGCAATTCGACCTACATACCTTTCAAATCCGTCGGTTCAAGGTACCTCTGACGAAGAACGATTATATGATTTGATAAGAAAAAGAACTTTGGCTTCACAAATGGCAGATGCCGAATTTGAAAGAACTAACGTAACGGTTTCGATTAAAAACAGCGATTATAAATTTACGGCTTCGGGTGAAGTTATGAAATTTCCGGGATTTTTAAAACTTTATACCGTTCCGTCAGAAGACACGGTATTGCCGGACCTGAAAAAAAACGAACCTTTAAAAGCATTGTTTCTCGAAGCAGTCGAACAGTTCGGAAAATCTCCTTCAAGATATTCGGAAGCGGCACTTGTAAAACAACTCGAAGAAAAAGGAATAGGCAGACCTTCAACTTATGCCCCTACTATCTCAACAATCGAAAACAGGGGATATATGATTAAAGAAAGTCGCCCGGGAATAGAAAAAGAAATTTTGCACTTAACTTTAAAAGACGGCAAAATAATCGAAAAAACAGAACGTAAAATATTCGGAGCTGAAAAAAATAAACTTTTTCCTACCGATATTGCAATGGTTGTAACCGATTTTTTAAGCGAAAATTTCCAAAATATAATTGACTATAATTTTACGGCAAATGTTGAAAAACAGTTTGACGAAATAGCCGAAGGTAAGATTATATGGCATAAAATGATTAAAGATTTTTATGATGATTTTCATAAAAAAGTTGAAGATACCATAGAACATGCCGACAGAAACTCCGGAGAACGAATACTCGGACAAGACCCCGAAACAGGCAAACAAGTATCGGTTCGTTTAGGTAAATACGGTCCGGTAGCTCAACTCGGAACTTCGGATGACGACGAAAAACCTAAGTTTGCATCTCTCAGAAAAGATCAACATATAGAAAATATCACGCTTGAAGAAGCTCTGGAATTACTTAAAAATTCCGGAAACGGAAGATTACTCGGACAAGATCCCGAAACCGGAAAAAACGTTTACGTAAGATTTGCAAGATACGGTGCGGTTGCACAACTGGGAGATTCCGAAGATTCCGAAAAACCGAAATATGCAGGATTACTTAAAGGCATGAACATAGATACCGTAACTCTCGATGAAGTTTTAAAACTGTTTAAACTTCCGAGAGAAGTAGGTATATTTGAAGGAAAAAAAGTCATTGCTGCGGTAGGACGCTTCGGACCCTATATAAGGCATGACTCAAAATTCGTTTCGCTTAAAAAAACGGACGATCCTCTTACAATTACAATAGAAAGAGCAAAAGAGCTGATACTTGAAAAAAGGGAAAAAGATAAAAAACGACTTATAAAAGAATTTCCCGAAAATAAAGACCTGAAAATCATAAAAGATCGTTGGGGAAAACCATGCATTTATTACAATAAAAAATATATACGTCTGTCTTCCAAAATAAAACCCGAAGAATTAACATATGACGAATGCCTTAAAATAACGGAAAAAGAATTCGGTCCCGTTGACAAAAAGAAAAAATCAAGTCGCAAAACAAAAAATAAATGAAAATAAATATCAAAGATTTTTTTACGCCGTTTGATAAAAGCACAATTAACCTTCCCTTGGTTCACAACAAAGAAGATTTGTTAATATCCCGAACGGAATTTTTTTCCGGAAAAACCGTTCCGGAAGCAGACTTGGTAATAATAGGAGTGCCCGAAGACAGAAACTCCGCAAATAAAGGATGCCGAACGGCACCGGACGAAATTCGAAAAGAATTGTATAAACTGTATACCCCTTCAACATTAAAACTTGCCGATTTAGGAAATCTTAAACCGGGTAAAAACGTAAACGACACATATTTTGCACTTTCGGAAGTTGTTTACGAATGTTTTAAACACGAAACGGCAGTTATAATTATAGGAGGAACCAAAGATTTAACGGTTCCGGTTTGCAAAGCTTACGAAAAAGGAAAAAAAAGATTTAACCTTTGCGTAATAGACTCCGTATTTAATCTCGAAGACGACCCGGATCTAATAAGCCCCGAAAATAACCTTACACATATCATAACTAATAACAAAAAACTTTTTTCTTATACAAATATAGGATACCAAACTTATTACAACTCTCCGGAAGATATTAATTACATAAAAACGAATTTCGAAGCCGTAAGGTTGGGAATTGCACGAACTGACATGGCAGGCAACGAACCTTTTATAAGAGACTCCGACTTTACCGCACTGAATATTACCTCCGTGAAAATGACCGACGCTCCGGCAAATACAAAACCTTCGGTTCACGGATTTTACGGAGAAGAAGCATGCCAACTGGCAAAATATGCCGGTTTAAGCGATAAAGTTTCTGCATTCGGACTGTTTGAAATTAATCCGGAATATGATAAAAGAAATCAAACAACGGCACTGGGAGCACAAATAATTTGGCATTTTATAGAATCATTCTTCAAAAGAAAAAATGAAGATGAAGAATATATTAAAGGAAAATACAAAAAATATAAAGTTAATTTGGAACAAATATCCGAAAAACTCGTTTTTTATAAAAGCCCCAAAACAAGCAGATGGTGGGTAGAAGTTCCTTACCATGTAAAAAGTAAAGAAAAAACATACCTGCTTTCTTGTACATACGAAGATTATCTTAAAGCCGGAAATAACGAAATTCCGGAACGTTGGTGGAAGTTTTTTAAAAAATTAAATTAAAACATACTTACGTAAGTATTTTATAAGTTTCTGATTTATAGAATTCTTTATTGCGAAAAATAATAAAAAAAATAAATTTGTATAATTTTAATCAAATTTTTGAGTTTAATTCAAAAAAAAATTATTTATTTTGTGTTTACATGAAGAAAATATCTCTATACATATTGTTTTCTTTATTATCAATAGAAATATTTTCTCAGCAAGATCCCCAATTTGCTCAAAATGCTGATAATTTGTTGTTTACAAATCCGGCATTTGCGGGGATGACGGAAGGAATATGTGCATCGGCAATAAACCGCCAACAATGGATAGGTTTTGACGGAGCACCCGTAACAACTTTAGGAGGAATACACTCCGGTATTAAGCTGTTCGGAACGGAAGGAGGTATAGGTCTTTCAATAATTGACGACAGATTCGAATTTGAAAAAGACTTTCAAGCAAAGTTATCATATTCGTATCACAAAAAAGTCGGATTGGGGAAATTAGGAATAGGTATAGACTTAGGTTTTATTAACAAAGATTTAAGCGGAGAGTGGAGATACCCCGACCCCGACGGCAGTTCGGATGTGTTTATACCGAACGAAAGCGTAAGAAAAATGGTATTTGACGCCGGATTGGGAATCTTTTATAAAGCCGGAGACAGATTCTATGCAGGCGTATCCGTTTCGCATATTAACAGTCCGGATGTAAATTATTCGAATACCGAAGCGGCATCATTTTTGCGTCCGCATTATTACGCAACCGCAGGATACAATTTCAGGCTGCTTAACAGCCCCGTAGAAATGAAACCGTCGGTATTCGTTAAATTTGACGGAACAAAAATGCAATACAGCATTAATATGACGGCTTTATACAATAAAAAATTCCTTGCGGGCGTTTCTTACAGAGATCGAGAGTCGATAATACCGATGATAGGACTAAAAACCGCAAACGGTTTAAAAGTCGGTTTTGCTTACGAACTGCCGATAACAAGAATGATTACGGTAACAAACGGAAGCACCGAAGTATTTGTCGGCTATTGTTTGGATTTCGGTAAAAACGGAAAAAATTATAAATACAGAAGCATACTTTATTTATAGAAAAAAACGACACTTTAAAAAATAAATATAACACAGGTATCATGAAAAAATTGATTTTTTTATCATTTGTATTAGCGGTTTTTATACTGGGAAGTTGCGGAAACAAAGGTTCGCAAGGAGAATTGGTCGGTGTGGGAGATGCCGGCGACTGGTTTGAGCCCAATCCTTACGGAATGGTATTTATACCCTCCGGAAGTTATAATATGGGATTAAACGACCAAGACATAACTTTTGCAAATACCCAGCAAACAAAAACCGTTTCAATTGATCCGTTTTGGATGGACGAAACCGAAATAACAAACAGCGAATATAAGCAATTTGTATATTGGGTAAGAGATTCTATCGCAAAAAGATTATTAGTGGCGGCGGATTTTGAAGAATTCAAAAAAGAAATCGATGAAGAAAAAATGATGGCTTTAAATCCCGACTACGATCACGACGATCCGGAAACTTGTTTGTTAAATTGGGATATAGATATAGACTGGAACAGAGCTGACGAAGACTTCCAAACCGCTTTAAGCGAATTATATCTTCCGATGCAAGAAAGATTCTACAAACAAAAAGAAATCGACTCGAGAAAACTCATATTCAGTTACGAATGGGTTGATTTAAAACAAGCCGCAAAAAGAAACAACCAATACTATTATAACGAAGATTTTACGGGAGGAGAATATAAAGGTACCGTTGTAAACGCAAAAGGAGAAACAGTCCCCGTAAAAGACAGATCCGCATTTATTATGCACGGAAAAATCAATGTTTATCCCGATACTTTGGTATGGATGCGAGATTATACATATTCTTATAACGAACCCTTTGCCAGAAGATATTTTTGGCACAGCGCATACAACAACTACCCCGTTGTCGGAGTAAACTGGAAGCAGGCAAACGCTTTCTGTATTTGGAGAACCGATTTAATGAGAAACTATCAAAAATCTCAAGGCGAGCCCGTTTACCAAGATTACCGACTTCCCACGGAAGCAGAATGGGAATACGCCGCTCGCGGAGGATTGGCTTTATCTATGTATCCATGGGGAGGTATTTATACAAGAAACGTTCACGGATGCTTTATAGCAAACTTCAAACCCCTCAGAGGACGCTACGGAGACGACGGAGCAAACAGAACATTGGAAGTTAAAAAATTTGCTCCCAACGAATATCACCTTTACGATATGGCGGGAAACGTAGCCGAATGGACAAGCAACGCTTACGACGAATCGGCGTACAGTTACACACACGACCTAAACCCCGATTACCGTTATAATGCAAGAGCGGAAGATCCGCCGGCTCTTAAAAGAAAAGTTATCAGAGGAGGTTCGTGGAAAGATGTAGCATACTATCTGCAAGTAGGTGCAAGAACATACGAATTCCAAGACTCGGCAAAATCATACATAGGATTCAGATGTGTAAGATCCTATATGGGAAATGACGATTATGCCTGGGATGCCGATAATTTCTAAAATTTAATTTATTATTCAGCACTTTATTACCCTCATTATAAGGTATTCCCGGTATCGAGAATACCTTATAATTTATTAAAGAGAATATTTCACGTAAAAAAATAATCTTAAGACGTAATAAATTTTGTTTTAAGTTGAATAATTTTTACCTTTAACCGAATTTTTTAAAAATCAATTATTATTAATTCTAAATTTTTATATTATGGCTAATTTCACAGAAAGTCACAAGTTTAAACTGTTTATGAAGTACTTATACGGATGGGGTGCTTCTGTAGTATTAATAGGTGCATTATTCAAATTAACACACTGGCCCGGTGCAAACGCTATGCTTACGGTAGGTTTGGTTACCGAAGCTATTATATTCTTTTTCTCGGCTTTTGAACCTTTACACGAAGAATTGGATTGGACTTTAGTCTATCCTCAATTAGCCGGATTAGATGCCGAAATAGATACACCCGTAGAAAAAACAGGTTTAACTTCCGGCTCCGATGCTCTTACTAAATTTAACGAAATGATTGAAAAAGCCGGAGATACCAATTTATTTGAAAAATTCGGAAGCGGCATAGAAAAATTAAACGCACAAGTGGAACAAATGGCACAACTTTCCGATGCTGCCGTTGTTACCAACGAATTTACCGATAACTTGAAAAACGCTTCCAATGCAGTTTCCGAAGTAAGCTATTCAGCTTCAAATTTATCGGATGCTTTCCAAGGCGTTTCGCAAACCGTTTCAAAAGGCGGAGAAGAATTTGCCGAAGCATATAAACAATTAACGAGCAATATGGATTTGGATTTCTCTTCATTAAAAGAAGGTAACTCCGAATATAACCAACATATCAGCAACTTAAATAAAAACTTATCCGCATTAAATGCAATATTCGAGTTGCAACTCAACGAAACAGACCTCGAGCAAATGATGACGGATCTCCAAGGTTCTGTAGAACACTCTAAAAAATACAACGAAGAAATTACGAAGTTAGGTAAAAAACTCGAAGCTCTTAATACTGTATACGGAAATATGCTTAGTGCCATGAATGTAAATATCGATTAATTTCTTTATTTATGACTTGGATATTTAATTTATTGTTTAATTTTAAAACATACAGATTATGAGCGGACACGGAAAATTATCTCCGAGGCAGAAGATGATTAACATGATGTATCTCATTTTGACGGCATTGCTTGCAATGAACGTCTCGGCAGAGATATTAAATGCTTTTGTCTTGGTGAATGACAGTTTGATAAAAACAGAAAAAGGCATTAACGGCAAAAATGCCGAAGTATATGCCGCTTTTGCCTCTAAATACGAAGCAAACAAAAATAAAGTAGGACCTTGGAAAGCAAAAGCCGACGAGGTTAACAAACTCAGTAAAAGTTTGGTTGATAAAATTACCGAATTCCAAAAAACACTGCTTGAAGCAGACGACGAAGATTACGAAAAATTCTTGGAAGAAGGTACCGCCACCATTAAAAACAAAAAAGACAAAGAAACGCCTACGCGTATTATGCTGGAAGAAAAAGTGGAAGGCGGAAAAAACAGAGCAACCGTACTAAAAGAAAAAATAGACGAATTTGTAAAAGAAGTCGAAAAAGTATTAGCCGATGTTCCCAGTGCAAAAGGAATTATCAAAAGTATGAAAGATAATTTAAATACCGGAAACATTAAAGGAGAAGGCGGAGAAGAAAAAACATGGCAAATTGCAAATTTCGACCAACTTCCTTTAGTTGCGGCAATTACTATGTTGACAAAATTTAAAACAGACGTCTTAAATTCGGAATCCGACGCCATTAATACCTTATTAGCTCAGGTTGACGCAAAATCTTATAAATTTACCAACCTTAACGCTATCGTTAAAACAGAAAAAGGTTACGTGCTTTCCGGCGAAACTTATACGGCTCAAATATTTGTTGCCGCATCGGATACCACACAAAGACCGACTATCGTTTTTGATAACGGAACAACGGTTGATTCATTCGATTCTCAAGGACGAGGAATTTATTCCGTAAAAACGGGTGCTCCCGGAATTTATACCCTCAAAGGTAAAATACTGGTTCAAAAACCCGGCACTTCGGAACTCGATTCTTTCCCGTTCGAAAGTCAATATCAAGTTGCGGTTCCAAGTGTAAGTGTTTCTCCCGATAAAATGAATGTCTTCTATATCGGAGTCGATAACCCCGTAACTGTTACCGCAGCGGGAACTCCCGCAGACCAAATAAGAGCAAGCGTTGCCGGAGGTTCTATGATACCTAAAGGAAACTCAAAATATATAGTCAGAGTTAAAAAACCGGGTAAAACAAGAGTTACGGTTACAGCTAACGGAAGAACTTTGGGTTCTAAAGAATTTCGCGTAAAAACTTTACCCGACCCGATTACGACACTCGGAGCAAAAGGAACACCTTATTATAAAGGCGGACCTTGTCCGAAATCAACTTTAGTTGCTTTAAGCGGTATTAATGCTACAATGGAAAACTTTGACTTTGAATTGCGTTACAGAATTACACAATTTATCGTTACATGTAATATCGGAGGTTTTGACGAAAGTGCAAAATCCAACAGCCGCAGATTTACGCCTCAACAAAAAGCTATAATCAAAAAAGCCAAAAGAAATTCCCGCGTAATTATAGAGGGTGTTAAAGCTGTAGGTCCTGATAACAGAACACGAAAAATTAACGATTTGGTATTAAAACTCAGATAAAATTTATAATAAAAAAATCGTTTATACGTTTTTAAGTATAAAACAAAAAATAGTCATCAAGGATTTATTCCTATAAATTAATTAATATGAAAAAGTTATTGTTATTATTCATCGGATTATTTTTAATATCCGGCGTATTTACAAGGACAAATGCTCAAGGCGTTGACGGTGTTTATACAAAACATATCACCGCTAAACGAAAACCCGTACCGTTTCAATATATAAGAGAAGCCGATGTTATGTGGTCGAAAGTTTTAACGCGAAGAGTAAATCTTACGGAAAAAAGAAACCTTCCGTTGTATTATCCTACGGTGGAAATGGAAGACAGAAAAAGTTTGATTCAATTGATGATGTGGGGTATTAAAAATAAAAGTTTAACACCTTTTGCAACCGATGAATTTCTTACTCAATATACTTTAAACGAAATTGACGAGCGCTTCGGAGCAGGAGTTGATACTACTTACGATATAGACCCGGAAACCGGAGAAACTATTCCGATTATTACCAAAAAACCGGCTGATATAAGCGAAGTAAAACAACTTCTTGTTAAAGAACGTTGGATTTTTGATAAACAGCGTTCGGTTATGGAAGCTCGTATAATCGGGTTATGCCCTATTCGAGAATATTACAGAGATGATGACTTGGATCATGAAGATGTTCACTTCAGAAAATTATTTTGGATTTTCTTCCCCGAAGCAAGAAATATCTTTGCCAGTCAGGCAATTTATAACCCGAGAAATCAATCTCAAGAAATCAGTTTTGATGACTTTTTCGTAAAACGTATGTTTGACGGTTATATCTTTAAAGAGTCTAATGTTTACGACAACAGACGAATTGAAGAGTATGCCACCGGCTTGGATGTTTTATTGGAATCCGAAAGAATTAAAAATGAAATTTTCAGCTACGAGCATAATTTATGGGAATTTTAATCGAAAAGAATTAATAATAATAGAAAAGACCTCGAAATTTCGGGGTCTTTTTTATTTTTGGCGATTAATACCAAAACGTTAGTCCGATATTTCGTTTCTTTTTTCGCTTACTCTTTGCCGAAAACACTTGTCTGTAGCAGCTACGGTTACTACAGCGTTTTTTTCCTTGATTAAGCAAAATGTTTAGGAATAATCCGTAAATTGATTTGGTATAAGAATACCGGCGGTTATATAAACTCTCCGTTTGTTTTTTCTTCAACGTCTTTTACAAAATCCCGTATGCGTTTTTCGTTATCTCTGCGGCAAATCAAAATAGCGTTATCGGCTTCGGCTATTAAATAATCTTTAAGCCCTTCCACTACGAGAAGTTTGTCGCCGGATATGTTTATTACCGAATTTTCGGTATCGTAGCAAAGTATTTTATCCGAATTAAGAACATTACCGTTTTCGTCTTTTTTACCGTTGTCGTAAAGCGAGTCCCAAGTTCCCAAATCGGACCATCCGAAATCGGAGGGCAAAACGTAAACATTGTCGGCATGTTCCATTATTCCGTTGTCTATCGAAATGCTTTCGCAAACGGAATAAACTTCGTTGATGTAGTTTTTTTCTTTTTCGGGCGTGTTTATTTTTTCGGTATCCGAAAACAATTTGAAAATATCCGGCAAGTAGCTTTTAAACGCTTTGTTTATGCTTTTCAGCGACCAGATGAATATTCCGGAGTTCCAAAGAAACTCTCCGCTTTCGAGGAACATTTCGGCTGTTTTACGGTCGGGTTTTTCGGTAAAACTTTTTACTTTGAATATTTCGGGAAAGTTTTCGGGGTTTTTATCGTCTTTTTGTATGTATCCGTATCCGGTTTCGGGTCTCGAAGGTTTTATGCCGAGGGTTAAAAGGCAGTTGTTTTGTTCGACGAAATCAAAACTTTTACGTATTATTTTAATAAACTCCGTTTCGTTTAGCACAAGATGGTCGGAGGGTGCCGTAACGATAAGTGCGTCGGGGTTTTCGGATTTTATTTTTAAGTTTGAATACGCTATGCACGGTGCAGTGTTTCTTTTTAATGGTTCGGAAAGTATTTGCGAATATTTAAGTTCCGGAAGTTGTTCTTTGGTGAGTTCGGTATATATTTCGTTCGTAACCACGTAAATGTTTTCCGGAGGGCATATTCGGGCAAATCGTTCGTATGTTTGTCTGAGCAGGCTTTTTCCGGTTCCCAGTATGTCTAAAAATTGTTTGGGTTTGCGGGTTTTGCTTAAAGGCCAAAAGCGTGTGCCGGTGCCGCCTGCCATTATTACGCAATAATAGTTTTTGTTCATTTGAAGTTCTTTAAAATAGGTTTTAAATTTTAAACGAAACTAAGTTTATATCTTTTATTTTTTTAAAATCTTTATCTGCCGTAATAAGCGGTAAGTCAAGGTATTTTGAAGTGGCGGCAATTATCGCATCGGGAAGTTTAACGGAATACTTTTTTCTTATTTTTATTGTATTTTCTTTTATTTCTTTATTTTCAAATTTGCCGTAACTGAGCAATTCTAATTCGGTTATAAAAGAGATATAAATGTTCTTTTTATCTGTTTTTTTTGCCAATTTTTCGTTTCCTCCTAAAATATAAAGAATTATATTTGTATCTGCAATTAAACCGTTACCACTCATTTCTCATTTGTTTTTGTATTTTTAAAGCGTCATCTTTTAAAGAAACCGTATTACAATATTTTAAAACGTTTGCTTTTTTTATGTCGGTTTCGACCTTTTTTATTTGCTCTATTTTATTTATCTTTTTTAATATTTTTTTATACAGTTCGATAAGCTCGTTGTAATCGTCCTTCGGTATTGTTACTGTTTCCATAATTTTATGTTTTATTACAAATATACAAAAATACGAGTATTTATTATTCGTTATCGGCTCATATTTTTTATTTGCTCTTTGAGGGCTTTTATTTTTGCTTCGGCATCGGCTTGTTTTGCTTTTTCTTTTTCCACGACTTGCGCCGGTGCGTTATTTACGAATCTTTCGTTGCCGAGTTTTTTCATTACCGAATTTAAAAATCCTTCGGTGTATTTAAGTTCGTCTTTAAGTTTTTTAAGCTCTTCTTCTTTGTTTATAAGGTTTCCGAGAGGGATAAAATATTCTGTTTTTTTAATTACGAACGATGAAGCACCGCCGGGTTTTTCTTTTGTTTCCGAAACGGTATCTATACCCGCAAGTTTTATAATTATGCTTTCGTAATTTTTAACGTAACTGTTGTTTTCGTCTTTGTAAAGGAGTTGTAAACCGGTTTTGAAAGGAATATTTTTTTCTTTTCTGATATTTCTTATTTGCGATATGATTTCTTTGCTTATTTCGAAATCGGCAAGAAGTCCGGCGTCAAAATCTTTTGCTTCCGGCATTTTCGAAATCATAATGCTGTCGCCTTGTTTGCGTTCTTTTAATTGCAACCATATTTCTTCTGTTATGAACGGCATAAACGGGTGCAAAATTCTAAGCATATTGTCGAAAATATCCGTAATATTTTTATATGTTTTTGCGTCAATCGGTTTTTGGTAATCGGGTTTTACGATTTCGAGCAGCCAGCCGGAAAATTCGTCTTTAAAAAGGCGATATACGGTCATAAGGGCTTCGGATAGTTTAAAATTATCGTAAAGTTTGTCGAGTTCGTTTATTTGCTCGTTAAATTTATTTTCGAACCATTTCAATGCAAGTTCGGAATGTTCGGGTTGTTTTGTGTTTTCGTCCGGCTGCCATGATTTTACGAGTCTGAAAGCGTTCCATATTTTATTTGCAAAGTTTCGTCCTTGTTCGGGCAAACTGTCGTTGTATAACAAGTCGCCTCCAGCCGGAGAGCAAAGCATCATTCCGAAACGCACTCCGTCGGCACCGTATTTTTTTATCAAATCGAGAGGGTCGGGTGAGTTTCCGAGCGATTTTGACATTTTCCGGCGTTTTTCGTCTCTTACCATTCCGGTAAAATATACATCTTTAAAAGGATATTGATTTCTGAATTTATATCCGGCAATAATCATTCTCGCTACCCAAAAAAATATTATGTCGTGCCCGGTTGCCAAAACGTTTGTAGGGTAATAATAATTTATTTCCGGATTGTCCGGTTCCAATATGCCGTTAAAAACGGATATAGGCCAAAGCCACGAAGAAAACCATGTATCCAGTACGTCTTCGTCTTGTTTAAGGTCTTCTTGTTTAAGATTTTTATTTTTTGTTTTTTCTTTGGCTAGTTCAAGGGCTTTTTCGGGTGTTTCGGCAACAACGAAATCGTTGCTTCCGGGCAGGTAATATGCCGGTATGCGTTGTCCCCACCAAAGTTGCCGCGAGATATTCCAATCTCTGACATTTTCCATCCAATGAAAATACGTGTTTTTAAATCTTTCGGGAGAAAAACGTATTGTATTGTTTTTTACGTTTTCTATTGCCGGTTTTACGAGTTCTTTCATTTTTAAAAACCATTGCATAGAAAGTTTGGGCTCTACCGGCACGTTTGTTCTTTGCGAATATCCCACGCGGTTAACGTAGTCTTCGATTTTAACGAGGTTACCGGATTTTTCCAAATCTTTTATTATCGATTTTCTGAGTTCAAAACGGTCAATGCCTTCATATATCCCGACTTCTTTGCTTATTGTTCCGTCGTCGTTAAATATGTCTATTATTTCCAAATTATATTTCTGCCCGAGCATATAGTCGTTTTCGTCGTGTGCCGGGGTAACTTTTAATGCTCCGGTTCCGAATTCTATGTCTATATAGTCGTCGAAGATTATCGGCACTGTTCTGTTTACCAAAGGTATTATTGCTTTTTTGCCTTTAAGGTGCTTGTATCGCGGGTCTTCCGGATGCACGCAAACGGCGGTATCGCCTATTATTGTTTCGGGTCTGGTGGTTGCTATCGTTATATACTCGTCGGTATCGACAATTTTATATTTTACGTAGTAAAGTTTTGATTTTTCGTCTTTATATTCTACTTCTTCGTCGGAAACGGCTGTTTTTGCTTTCGGGTCCCAATTTATCATACGTATTCCGCGATATATGTAACCTTCGTTATATAAATCTGTAAAAACTTTTATTACGCTTTTGTATAAGTTGTCGTCAAGAGTGAATTTTGTTCTGTCCCAGTCGCAGGAAGCTCCGAGTTTTTTGAGTTGTTCAAGGATAATACCTCCGTGTTTATGAGTCCAATCCCAAGCGTGTTTTAGAAATTCTTCCCTGCCTATGTCTTGTTTTTTGATGCCTTCTTCGG
This sequence comes from Chlorobiota bacterium, assembly GCA_013153865.1. Classification (GTDB taxonomy): domain Bacteria; phylum Bacteroidota; class Bacteroidia; order Bacteroidales; family JAADGE01; genus JAADGE01. The sequence continues at coordinate 23,754 of JAADDR010000016.1, forward strand.
CGAGTTTGTTTACTACTTTTGCTTCGGTAGCTATTGACGCATGGTCGGTGCCGGGTACCCAACATGCATTTTTGCCTTGCATTCTGGCACGTCGTATTAAAATATCCTGTATGGTATTGTTCATTATGTGTCCCATGTGCAGAACTCCCGTTACGTTCGGCGGAGGTATCACTATCGTAAACGGTTCTCTGTTGTCGGGAGTTGATTTAAACAGCTTGTTGTCAAGCCAATATTTATACAGTTTGTCTTCTGTTAATGATGCGTTGTATTGTGCGGAGGTTTTGTCCATTTATTATTAATTTTGATTAAAAATTATTCGTGCAAAGATAAAAGAGATTGGCGTAAAAACAAGCGACAAAGATTTTGTAAATGCTGTTTTAAATATATTTTACGTTTGTGTTTTAAGGTTTATAATTTAAGAATCAGTTTGTTGTTGAAATACCAAAAAGTGTTCGGGATGTTTTCCGGCGGTCGGTTGTCGTAATCAAAGGCAAATACTGCTTTATATCCTAAATGTTTTGTAACGGTAAAATTTAAACTTGCTTCGCTTGACAGTCTGTAATCGGACATATCGGTAAATCGAGGTTGATAATACATAATATAACCGAGGTAAACGAGTTCGTTAATTTTAAAATGTATGTTCGTATATGCATCAAGTCTTATAACGTTACTTTCGGTATTGAAAGAATCCGATAACTGTTCGTGTTCGTACATTGCAAGCGGAGCGGCATAAAACGAAAAGTTTTTTTTGCGCGCTATTGCGAATCTCGGTCCGCCTCCCGCAAGTATTCTTTTAGTAAGAAGTTTTTGTTCGTTGTATTGATGTTGCCCGAATGCTTCGAGTGTTAAAAAACTGCTGTCTTTTACGTTGTAATTGTATCTTAAATGCTGAAAACCGCTGTTCACGAAAGAACCGTTATCTATGTCAAGAAGTTTTAAGTCGTTCAGAAAGATAAAAGTATGAGCATTGTGTTTGTATTGTATGTCGGCGGTATTTTTAATTTCGATAATTTGCTTTCCGTTGTTTTTTATGTTAAAATCCAAACCTGTTGTCAGCTGAATGCCGTTTACGTTTTTGCGTCTTTTTTCTATATTGACTATTTGAGAAAACGGCTTAAAATAAATGAATATGAATAAAAATACGAGCAGTATGTTTCTTTTCATGGAATTTTTATTCGACGTTCTCAACAGGGTAAAAGACTTTGTCTCTAATTACCCACGATTGCGGAAATGTTTTTTCTATTTGTGATTTAAAGTACAAAGCTTCGGCTTTTGTTCTGAAATCTCCTACTCTTACTTTAAAAAAAGGCGAGTCGTAAACGATGTATGCACCGTTTTTGTTTCCGTATCGGATTAAAAATTTCTTTTTTGCGTTTTGGGCTTCGGTCATGGCTTTTTGTCCGGAACCGAAATATATTTGCACGCGCCATCCGTCGAACTTATTATCGTTAACTTCTATGTGCCGTTTTACTATTTGCCGGAGTCTTACATCTTGAGTTAAGGTGATTTTTCCGTAACCGTTTTTTTTCGATGAAGGTATAATCCCCGAATCTTCAAGATTAAACGTTTCGGTTTGATATTGAGAAAATCCGGAGATTAAGAATCCGAAAATAAAAAATCCCGTAAAAAGCAGTTGTTTCATTATTTTATTTGATATAAAAAATAACGTTTTGCAAGGTCAAAAGTAACAAAATATTTAAAACCGAAAAAAAAGATGCTTTACGAAAAAGTATTTATAATTTTTTATCTCCGGCGGATTTCGCATCTTTGCATATTAGATTTTAAAACGAAATAAAATGACAAGTATTGCTGAATTAGGAGAGTTCGGCTTAATTAAAGAATTAAGCAAAGATATTAAAATCAAAA